>DASZCB010000425.1:0-2034 GCA_035943575.1 Rhodanobacter sp.
CAGGTTGGCTGCCCGCGACATCGCCGACGAACTGGAGCTGCCGAGCGGCAATGCGGTGGACTTCTGGACCGAGGCGGCGCTGTTTTCCGCCGCCGGCTATACCGCCTTCGTCTACGGCCCCGGCGACATCGCGCAGGCGCACAGCGCCGACGAGTGGGTCGCACTGGATCAATTGCAGCAGTACGCAGAAACCATCAATCGGATCGTAAGCAGTGGAAACGCATAAGCACACCCGCAAGACCATCGTGCGCCTGCTCTCGAGCATGGGCAGCGCGAAGGAAATCCAGCAATACCTCAAGCGCTTCTCCGAAGTCGACGCCAAGCGCTTTGCCGTGGTGAAGGTGGGCGGCGCGGTGCTGCGCGACGAGCTGGCCGATCTCGCCTCGTCGCTGACCTTCCTGCAGCAGGTCGGGCTTACCCCGATCGTGCTGCACGGTGCCGGCCCGCAGCTGGACGAGGAACTATCAGCGGCCGGCATCGAGAAACGCACCGTGGGTGGCCTACGAGTCACCTCGCCCAAGGCGCTAGGTATCGTGCGGCGCGTGTTCCAGCAGCAGAACCTGAAGCTGGTCGAGGCGCTGCAGTCGATGGACACGCGCGCCACCTCGGTGGCGACGGGCGTCTTCATGGCCAGCTATCTGGATCGCGATACCTACGGCATGGTCGGCAAGGTCGACAGCATCAACCTGGCACCGATCGAGGCCAGCCTGCGCGCCAACTCCATCCCGGTGATCGCCAGCCTCGGTGAGACTGACGAAGGGCAGATCCTCAACATCAATGCGGACTTCGCCGCCAACGAGCTGGTGCGCGTGCTGCAGCCGTACAAGATCGTGTTCCTCACCGGCACCGGCGGCCTGCTCGACGAACAGGGCAAACTGATCGATTCGATCAACCTGTCCACCGAGTACGAGCATCTGATGGCACAGCCGTGGATCAACGGCGGCATGCGCCTGAAGCTGGAGCAGATCGCGGACCTGCTGGCCGATCTGCCGCTGACCTCGTCGGTGTCGATCACGCGACCGGCGGAACTGGCCAAGGAACTGTTCACCCACAAGGGCTCGGGTACGCTGGTGCGGCGCGGCGAGAAGGTGCTGGCGTTCGACTCATGGAATGGCATCGATCAGGCGCGCATGCGCACGTTGATCGAGTCCAGCTTCGGTCGCACGCTGGTGGCGGATTATTTCGAACGCACCACACCGCTGCGCATCTACGTGAGCGAGAACTATCGCACTGCGATGATCCTCACTGAGGAGGGCGGCCTGCCGTATCTGGACAAGTTCGCCGTGCTGGATGACGCACAGGGTGAAGGTCTGGGTCGTGCGGTATGGCAGGTGATGCGCGAGGAAAATTCGCAGCTGTTCTGGCGCTCGCGCCACGGCAATCCGGTCAATCCGTTCTACTACGCCGAATCGGACGGCTGCTTCAAGCAGCCACACTGGAAGGTGTTCTGGTACGGCATCCACGACTTCGACACCATCGCCCGTTGCGTGGCGCATTGCGCACAGCGGCAACCGACCTTGACGGATTGAAGCATGAGCACGAACAAGAAGAGCATCGGCATCGTCGGCGCGCGCGGGCACACCGGTGCGGAACTGATCCGCATGATTGCAGTGCATCCAGTGCTGGAGCTGGCCTTTGTCTCCTCGCGTGAGCTGGACGGCCAGCGTGTCGATGCGCACGTATCCGAGTATCACGGCGAGCTGCATTACAGCTCGCCGGCGCATGAGGATCTACCGAAGCTTGGCGCCGACGTGGTGATCCTGGCGCTGCCCAACGGCAAGGCCGCGGTCTGTGTGGCGGCGTTTGATGCGGCCGGTCTCGATCCGCTGATCGTGGATCTTTCCGCCGATTATCGCTTTGACCAGAGCTGGTATTACGGCCTGCCCGAGTTGACCCGCGACAAGTGGCGTGGCGAGAAGAGGATGAGCAATCCCGGCTGCTATGCCACCGCGATGCAGCTGTCGATCGCGCCGTTGAAGGATCTGCTCGCCGCGCCGCCAGTGTGCTTCGGTGTCTCCGGCTATTCCGGTGCCG
>DASZCB010000426.1:0-2592 GCA_035943575.1 Rhodanobacter sp.
AATACAGCGGCATCGGCCCGTGCGAAAAAATCGCCAGCAACGCCGCCAGCGTCCACAGTGGCAGCCACGGCCAGACGGCGAGCAAGTGTTCGGTACGGCTATAAGGGCTCAATGACACGGGCGGATTCTCGGCGGGCAGGGGGTGATTCTAGCCTGCACTGCGTGCTCGCAAGGCGACCGGAGCCGGGTTCGCTGCCCCCTCAGGCGCGGCCCCAGTAGCCGATGCGGCGGCGGATCTTCAACTTGCGCCACAGGTTCAGCGGCTTGCGCCGCCGGTTGCGAGCGCCGCTGGCGATGAAGGCATCGATCGCATCCAGCACGCGTTCGCTGGAGCGGCCGTCACGATACGGATGGATCGCGTCGGCGTAGGCACGGATCGCGTGCAGCAACTCCAGTGGCCGCGTCAGCGCGCGTTCGATCGCCGGCTCGAACTGCGCCGGTTCGTCGATGTCGATCAACTGCGGACCCGGTCGGCGGTTCTTGAACGTCACCACCGGCTTGCCGGTGAGCAGAAATTCGTTGAGTGCCGAGGAGGTGTCCGAACACATCATGTCGACCTGGGGGAACAGTTCGAGGATGTTGTCGTTCTCGGCAAACGTGAGGTGCTCGTTCTGCAACGCCTTGAACTTGGCGGTGGTCACCGGATCCATCTTCGGATGGAGGGTGACGATCCAGCGCCAGCGGCCATCGCGCGATAGCCGCTTCACCTCGTCGTAAAGCGTCTCCGCGGCGCTCCACGAGGGCGAGAAAGTGGAGTGATAGAGGATCACCGGTGGCTGGCGCACCGGCGGCAGCGGGCCGGTGATTTCCTTCATGAAGGGATCGAGCTTGGGAAAGCCGGTCTCGATCACGGCGAAGTGGCCGACGCGGTCCGCGATTTCCTTGAACTTGGCGGTATCGCGCGGCCCGGTCGTGCAGTACAGATCGAAGAAACCGCGGACGTAGATGTGCCGCGGCTTGCCGGCATCGAAGCCGTGGAAAGTTTCCACCTTCACGCCGGGAAAGAAATGCGGCACGGCGTTGCTGGATGTGATTACCGCGATCGGTTGCCACGCGCGCACCTCGGCCACGCTCAACAGGCGTTCGCCGTCGGCCAGATCCTCCGCGCCGGGGCCGTCGAAGAACCACGCCGCCTCATCACCGCGGGCGCGGATCGCCTCCTGCAACGGACGCAGGATCGCCAGCGCATAACGTTCGGAACCGTACAGGAGGTAGTGTTTTTTGTTGCTCATCAGCGATCGATGCCGTGGTGGCTCAAGATGTGCGCCGCGCGCGCTACCGATTCCGGATTCTTGACCATTTCGTAATAGCGCATGCGCTTGTAGATCGCGTAGCTGGCAGCGGTATGCGCGATCATGAAGCCGCGCCAACCGTCCATGAACGCGAGCCGGAACACGTAGTCCTTGAGGAAGGCCAGCGCGAACACGAACGGTGCCTGCCACATACGCACCGGCTTGCCCTTGTCGAGCCAGTCGCGGCACTTGAGTTCGGCGTAGCGCAGCACTTTCAATTGCTTGTGCGGCATGGTCGGGTTGTTGACGTGGTTGAACGGCGCGCGCAGCGTCGGCGCGTTACCGTCGAAGCGCAGCGATTCGTGCACCCGTGCATCGCTCCAACGTGCGCGGCCGCGATGGTATAGCCGCGCCATCCGTTCGCCGACCGCAGGGCGATACCAGCGCATCGGGGCACCCATGTAGATCGAGCAGCGACGCAGATACGCGGCCGGCATGTTGCCTGCCATCAGCTCCGGCAGCCGTTGCTGCAGTTCGGCGGCGAGTTGCGACGTGAGGTATTCATCCGCATCCAGCACCAGGATCCAGTCGTGGCTGCACTGGCTGGTGGCAAAATTGCGTTGCGGGCCGAAGCCGAGCCAGTCCTGATGCACCACGCGGGCGCCGTGTGCCTGTGCGATCGCCACGGTATCGTCGTCGCTGCCGCTGTCGATGATCAGCTTCTCGGCGGCGAACGGCACACTGTCCAGGCAACGAGCGATGTTGTCGGCCTCGTTGTGGGTGATGATGGCGAGGGTCAGCGGGAGAGTGGGCATGCACGGATTCTAGCCGAAGCCCGTGCTTCGCCTGCGTCGCCGCGATCCGGCTGCCAGCGGCCGGAGAACGATCATCATGTTCAGTCAGGCGGGTCGCATCTTTGCCCGCCAATCCGTGACAATATTCACTTGTGTCGATGGATGGCGGCTCAGCCAACGTCGCGCATTTCCTGCAACCGCACCGAACGGCAGCTCATGAAACGTACCCTTGTCACCGGCGGCGCCGGCTTTCTCGGCTCGCACCTGTGTGATCGCCTGATCGCGGACGGTCACGACGTATTGTGCGCCGACAACTTCTTCACCGGCAGCAAGCGTAATGTGGCGCATCTGCTCACGCACCCGTACTTCGAGCTGATGCGGCATGACGTGACGTTTCCGCTGTATGTGGAGGTGGAGCGCATCTTCAACCTGGCCTGCCCGGCTTCGCCGGTGCACTACCAGCACGATCCGGTGCAGACCACCAAGACCTCCGTGCATGGCGCGATCAACATGCTGGGGCTGGCCAAGCGGGTGAAGGCGCGCATCCTGCAGGCCAGCACCTCGGA
>DASZCB010000427.1:0-3889 GCA_035943575.1 Rhodanobacter sp.
GCCGCAGGTCGGGCAGACGGCTGGCATCCGCTGGCGGTAGTCGCAGTGATGGCAAATCAGCTGGCGTCGCCCGGCATGCAGAGTCAGCGGGCGTTCGCAGCGCGGGCACTCGGCGTGCCAGCCGCAGGCGTGGCACAACAGCACCGGCGCGTAACCCCGACGATTGCGGAATACCAGTGCCTGCTCACCGCGCGCCACTGTATCGGCCACCGCTGTCAGCAGCGCCGGCGACAAGCCGTGTTCCAGCCGTTGCGCGCGCATGTCGATGATCTGCACCTGCGGCGGCCTGATCGCGCCGGGACGCGCGCGCAGATGCAGGCTGCGGTAGCGACCGGCCTCGGCGTTCGCCAGCGACTCGAGTGACGGCGTGCCTGAGCCCAGCAGCACCGGCACACCTAGCGCGCGCGCGCGCACCAGCGCCAGGTCGCGCGCGTGATAGCGGAAGCCTTCCTGCTGCTTGTAGGCGCTGTCGTGCTCCTCGTCGACGATGATCAGCCCGGCCTGCGGCAGCGGCGTGAATACCGCCGAGCGGGTGCCGAGGATTACCCGCGCGCTGCCGGCACGGGCACGCAGCCAGGCGCGCGCGCGATCGCCTTCGGACAGGTTGGAGTGCAGCACCTCGACGATCACCCCGAGCCGCTCGCGCAGGCGCCGTACGGTTTGTGGCGTTAGCCCGATTTCCGGTACTAGCAGCAGGGCTTGTCTGCCTTGCGCCAGCACCTGCTCGATCAGCGCCAGGTAGACCTCGGTCTTGCCGCTACCGGTGACGCCGTCGAGCAGGAACGGCTGGTACTGGCCGAGACTGGCGCCGACCGCGGCGACGGCTTGCTGCTGCTCATTACTGAGTTGCGGAGCAAAGGATGCGGGCAGCGGACGGTCGAGTGGCGGCCGTTCGCTGCGTTCGAGCAGGCCGGCACTGGCGAGTCGACGCGCCGCATCGCGCCAGCCGGGCAGTCGTTCATTCAACTCCTGCGCACTCAGCGCGCCATCGGCCAGCAGTGCCAGCAACGTCTTGCTGCCGCCGCGCCTGCTGTCGGCATCATGGGCGCTGCGGCCGGTTACGCTGAGTGACCAGTATTCGTCGCCGAGTGCCGGCCGCGGTTTCGCTTCACGCAGCGCCAGCGGCAACGCATTCGCGTACGCCTCGCCAGGCGCGCCGAGCCAGTAGTCGGCGGCCCAGGCCAGCGTCTGCATCAGTTCGGGATCGAGCAGCGCGGTGTCGTCCAACAGCCGCAGCACTTGCTTCAGCCGGTTGCTGTCGACCGCAGCCTCGGCGTCGATCGCCACCACCACGCCGACCAGCTTGCCGCGGCCGAACGGCACCAGCACCCGACTGCCCACACACGCTACGCCAGCCGCGGGCGGCAGGTAGTCGAACAGGGTCGGCAGGGGCACCGGCAGAGCGACGCGAAGGACGGCGGGCATGGTTACCTCATGGCGGTCCAGTGTAACTGCAGCGTTCTCGTATCCAGCCGTCGGCAACCATTGGAAAGCTACCAGTTGGAGTTGCATGGATTTGCTGCCCGACTATCGAGGAGTCGAAGGTAAGTGACTATCGCCGGGAGGTTTTTACGCTTATCCACAATAGCTGTGGATAAGTCTGTGGATGCAGCGGGGAGGGGGGGCTTCAAAGCGCGTCGTAGCGCCTTTCGGGACAGCTTGACGATGTTTTGGTCATGAAAAAAAAGCTTTTTATTTCAATGACCTGAAAAATCTGTCGGGCAACAGGTCACACAATTGACAAACTGGCCCAGGTTGCCTTGACAGGTTCATGACGCTGTGCAAAACCCCGCCGCGTCCCCCTGTTGGAAAGCGCTTTTCAGTGGGCCATTCCCAGGGCTGCCGCGATGGTGAGCGCCAGCATCAGCAGCCAGAAGTAGCACCAGCCGACGAACCAGAATTTCAACAGGGTCATCGGCCAACCTTGGTGGTAGACACGCTTCTGCATGATCAGCAGGTAAGTCGGCACCCAAAGCATCAGGAGGGTCTGGACCCAGCCCAGTGCGTAGCCGGTCCAGGCAGCATGCGGGCGCAGCCAGGTCGACAGCATGCCGACCGCGGTAATCAGCAGCAGGCAGAGGAACATGAATGCGTGGCTGTGCAAGGCCACGATCAGATGTTCCATGTACAACCGCCGGCGAAATACATAGAACAGCTTCAGCAGGACCGCGAACATCGGGATCATCACGAACATGGTCGGCGGCAGCATGCTGAAGAACCCGCTGATCATCCGCTGTTTCGCCTCGGCGCTGGCTTTGGCATCGCCATGCTTGAAGGCGCGCCAGTTGGTATGGACCTGATCGCCCAGTTCGGTCAGGCGCGCATTGACCACATCTGGTAGCCAGCTGATATGGACGGGTTGCGATTCCTGTTCGAGAATCTTGTGTGGGGCGCCGTCTGGCGTGGTGCCGTCGGTTTTCACGGCGCCGCGGTGTTCCGTCGCCATAGCGGGGAGAGGCGCGGCGATGGAGGCGGCCGACATCGGAGCCGCGCCAAGCTCGACAAGACGCCGACTGGCTGTTTGGCGCAGCTTCTGCGTGTCGGCGTGGACCTGATCCAGCAGATTCTGCGGCAGCGCATCCATCTCGCTGGTGCGCGGCAGGCCGTCCAATTCGTCCTGCAGCGCCTCGCGCACTTCAGCCGGGCTGGCGGCAGACTCGATCGTTCCGGTGTTCACGCTTATTAACGGACGGCCATTCGCGGGGATCTTGGCGGCGATCTGGTCTATCGCCAGATGGAACACGAAGAACGACAGCAGGCACAGCACGAACATCAGCCGGAACGGCGCGATGTAGCGCACGCGCCGACCGCTGAAGTATTCCAGCGTGAGGAAGCCGGGTTTGATCAGCAGCGGCGGCAGCGTGTGCACGATGCGACCGTCGATATGCAGCACGGTCTCCAGCGTCTCCTCGAACATCCCGTGCACCGGCTTCAGCACGCTGTGGATCGACTGACCGCATTCGTGGCAGAACTCGCCCTGCATCGGCGCGCCGCAATTGGCGCAATGCATTCCCTCGTAGCTGGTCAGCGGCTTCATCACGGTTCCCGTCCGGTGCAGCGGGCGATATTCGCACAGTGGCAGATGCAGCGGAGCGTGACGAATGGCTCAGGTAGAATGTCCGGCCCTGGAGTCTGCTGTGTCGATGAAGCCTTTACGTCCCGAGCGCGCCCGTCTGCTGCACGAGATGCGTGCGACTGTGCGGCTCGCGTTACCGTTGATCTGCGCCCAGCTGGCGGCGATCGGCAGCAATGTGATCGACACGGTGTTGGCCGGGCATGTCAACGAGCACGTGCTGGGCGCGGTGGCGGTGGGCGCGAATATCTGGTCGCTGGTGATCGTCAGCGGCATCGGCATGATGATGGCGCTGCCGCCGTCGGTGGCGCAGCTCGACGGCGCCGGGCGCCGCCACGAAGTCGGTGCGGTGTTTCGGCAGGCGTTGTGGCTGGCGTTGGGCATGGGCGTCGTGCTGTGGTTCGCGGTACGCCACGCGGCACCGCTGATCGACTTTATCGGAGTGACCCCGAGCCTGCGCGATGACGTGCAACGTTTCCTGCTGGCGATCAGTTGGGGCGCGCCGGCGCTGACCTGCTATTTCGCGCTGCGCGGCCTGTCCGAAGGCTTGTCGCTGACCCGGCCATCGATGTACTTCAGCCTCGGCGGACTGGTGCTGCTGGTGCCGCTCGGTTATGTGTTGATGTTCGGCAAACTGGGCATTCCGCCGCAGGGTGCGCACGGCTGCGGTGTCGCCACCGCGATTGCACTGTGGTTGGAGATGCTGGCGTTCGGCGTCTACGTGATCTGCCGGCGCAACTATCGTGGGCTCGGCTTGTTCGATCATTTCGAGTGGCCGAACCTGCGCCGGATTGGTCGGCTGGTGCACATCGGCCT
>DASZCB010000428.1:0-5880 GCA_035943575.1 Rhodanobacter sp.
TTCTACTCCGTCTCCATCTCCGGCTACCACATCGCCGAGGCCGGCGCCAACCCGATCAGCCAGCTCGCGTTCACGCTGTCGAACGGATTCACCTTCGTCGAAGCGTATCTCGCGCGCGGCATGCGCATCGACGACTTCGCGCCCAACCTGTCGTTCTTCTTCTCCAACGGCATGGACGCGGAGTACTCGGTGATCGGTAGAGTCGCGCGGCGCATCTGGGCGATCGCGATGCGCGACCGCTACGGCGCCAACGAGCGCAGCCAGAAGCTCAAGTACCACGTCCAAACCTCGGGCCGCTCACTGCACGCGCAGGAGATCCAGTTCAACGACATCCGCACCACGCTGCAGGCCATGTACGCGTTGTTCGACAACTGCAACAGCCTGCACACCAACGCCTACGACGAAGCGATCACCACGCCCACCGAAGAAAGCGTGCGTCGTGCGGTGGCGATCCAGATGATCATCAACAAGGAACTCGGCCTCAACTTCAACGAGAACCCGTGGCAGGGCAGCTACGTCGTCGACGTGCTCACCGACCTGGTGGAAGAAGCCGTGTACAAGGAGTTCGAGGCGATCAGCGAGCGCGGCGGCGTGCTCGGCGCGATGGACACCATGTACCAGCGCGGCAAGATCCAGGAAGAGTCGATGTACTACGAGCACAAGAAACACGACGGCTCGCTGCCGTTGATCGGCGTGAATACGTTCCTGCCGAAAGACCACGGCGGCGAGATCGCCACCGAGATCGAACTGATCCGCTCCACCGAAGAAGAGAAGGGCCAGCAGATCGCCAACGTGAAGCGCTACGGCGAGGCGCGCAATGCGCTGGCTTCAGACAGCCTCAAGGTGCTCCAGGTGACGGCACGCGATCGGCGCAACGTGTTCGAGCAGCTGATCGAGGCGGTGAAGTACAACTCGCTGGGACAGATCTCGCACGCGTTGTATGACGTGGGTGGTGAGTACCGCCGGAACATGTAAGCGATTTGCTCGAACCCTCTCCCCGGCGGGGAGAGGGCAGGATGAGGGGTGGGTGCTCGCGCTAAGCTTCATTGCACCAAGCCAATTCGCAAGGAACGCGATCCCATGCCTATCATTTCAAGCTTCTTCGGCATTTACGTGCGAATGTACTTTGCCGACCACGCACCGCCGCATATCCATGTGGAATATCAGGGCTACGAGGCGCTGATCGCCATTGCGGACGGAATGCTTGTGCAAGGCGACTTGCCCAGCCGGGCCTTGGCGCTCGTTCGTCAATGGTGTCTCGACCATCGTTCCGAGCTGGAGCAGAATTGGGCTCGTGCACAGGCATTGCAGCCGCTGAGCCGAATTCCGGGAGCCGATAATGATTAAGCTCACAACAGTCGAATCCAAAGGTGGCTATCGATTGCTCCTGCGTTTCTCCGATGACACCTTGGGCGTGTACGACTTCACGCCCTTCGTCGAGGCAGCCACCGAGATGACCGCACCATTGAGTGATCCGCAATTCTTCTCGCGTTACTTCATCGAGCTGGGCGCACTAGCGTGGCCCAATGGATTCGACTTGAGTGCCGAATCATTGCATCGACGTCTGCAGGAATCCGGTGGTTTGCGGAACAACGCCGAAGCGGCTTGAGCAAAGTGCAGATGATATGAACAAGATCTCGCTGTCAAATCCACATTCCGGTGAAGTTTTGCTCGAGGAGTTCCTTACTCCCATGGGCATCAGCCAGAACGCCCTGGCGCGCGCCGCAGGTGTGCCGCCGCGCCGTATCAACGAGATCGTGCTCGGCAAGCGTGGCGTCACGGCGGATACGGCTGTGCGCCTAGCCGCTGCTCTGGGCACCAGTGAGCGATTCTGGCTCGGCCTGCAGGCGGACTTCGATCTGGAAGAGGCGCATCGTGTGCTGGGCAAGACGGTCGAACAGATCGAGCGTATTGCGGCGTGAGGATTCTGCAGCACATCGCGCGGAATCGCCGGAACGACTTCGAATAGCTGATCGAAGCGACGGCGTACAGCCCGCTGGAGCAGATCAGTCATGCCACCACAAAATGGCCGGTGAGTACCGCCGCAACATATGACGCCGCGTAACGCCCTCTCTCCGGCAGCGCCGAGGAGAGGGCTGGAGTGAGGGGCGCTCTTCGCATCGCGTAGCAACAAGAAGATTCTGTCCCGCTCCGGCAACCGTGGAGACCTCTACGGTGTGCGTTGCACCACCGGCTGATCCGGCTGCGGATTTTGCGTCTGTTGCATGGGCGGCGTGGTCTGGGTTAGGGCAGGCCGTTGAATATCGTGCGGCCACTGGACGCTGCTTTGTGCGACAGGCGTAGCGATCGCCTGGGCCACGTTGACGTCGGTGTAGCGCTTGAACAGGGAGTTCGTGTCGCCCTGTACGGCGAATGCCCGGCTGGCGTCATCGCTCAGCACCACATGGTCGACCCGACTCATGCCGTTGCCCTGGGCGGCAACGGCCAGCGCCGCCGCGAGGTTGCCGCTGTGCTGGTCCGGTGCGCGTCCCTGTTGCGCATCCAGGCGATGCACGGCGCCCAGGGCCTGCTGATACATCCCGTTGCCGGGATGCGTGGCGTCGGCGAGAGTCGGCGTGAACTGCGCTTGTGCAGTTTCGCGCAACTTTACGTCGAGGGCCTTGTGGGTCGCAGGACCAGCAATACCATCGTCCTGCAGGTGGTTCGCGCGTTGGAAGGCGCGTACGGCGTCGTGTGTCATCGGGCCGAAGTTGTGATCGCGATTGGTCAGACTCTCACCGTGATGGCCCTTGTATCCCAACTGGTCGAGTTTGGTTTGGAGATCGGCGACGCCGGCACCATGATCGCCCTTGCGCATGGTCTCGCCGGGTTTGGGCTCAATACCGGCCTTGTGCGACTTCCCGTGCTCGTCCACCCCCATGCTGGCGAGCTGATTCAGGTCGATCGTTCCGTCCTTGACGCCTTTCACCATTTCCGGGGTGATTGTGCCTTTCCATAGGTCCGACTGCGTCACGCGTTCGCTGGCGCCGTTCGGACCACCGTTGATGATGGCGCCCGCGTGTTTGGCGTCTTCGCGGTACTTCTCGGGGACCTTGTCTTTCCAGTAGGCGATGGCGAGTTTCGCCGCCATTTCCGGCTCGGCTGCCTGATCGGGATTGCGCGCGAGGTCGACGCCGAACTTGTCACCGAAGGTGGTGTAGTTGTCGCGGCCGGTGTACTGAAAATAGCCGCGGCCATGAAACCTGTAGCCATCGCCAGGCGTGTTGTTGCCCAGATCGGAGCGGCCTTCGTAGAGCACCTTGGCGACTTCTTTCGGGTCATGACTGTCGACGGCGGCTTGAATCTCGTCACGCGTGTAACGTACGGCGGCGCTCTTCACTGCGCCAACGACGTTGTCCACTGAGGAATATCCCAGGCGTTCGTGCATCGTGCGGAAGCCGTTGGTTTCGACCGAGGCGTTACCCATGATGTTGGCAAGTTCGGCAGGCGATTCGATGCCCGCTTCGACGCAACGCTTGAACAGTAGGGCGGAACTTTCATTGAAATATGGCATGACGAACTCCTTTTACTCGTTTGTCTTTCCCTGCTTCTCGAGAATTTCAGCCATGGCATCCGGATCGACGGATGACATCAGCGTCCACGCGAAATCCTTTGGATACGACGCGCTGACGCTGGCGGCGACGCTGCTACCATTGGGATTCGATGCCGTCGCGCGCTGCAGATACCACGTGTTCTTTTCCTTCGACCACGCAAAGTAGAAGGTGCTGTCGCCCTTATCCTTCTGGTTGATATAGACAATGCTGGCGGGCGTCGCGGTGAGGTTGTCGTTCAACGCCATGGCGGGGGCGTTACGTGCGATATCGTTGTACGTGCAGTCCACTGCCTTGGTGCTGCGATCGGCTTCGACGAGCTTGCCGTTTTCACGGCGCAGCACCACCAGCTCGCAGGGATTTTTGTCGAAGTCGTAATCGCTCTTTCCGCTGAGCTGATGACGAATGACGATCACGGCTGCCTGAGTGCCGTCGCCGTAGAGATCGGCAGGCTTGTAGGCAAGCAAGGTGTCGGTGGGCGTGACAAGTGCACGCACGTCATTGGGTACTTCAGTCTGCGAGACGCCGGCTGGCGCGGCCGTGCATCCGAAGCCGATCAGGCCTGCGCAAAATGCGAGGGTCGTCAAGAAACATACTTTCATCGTGTTGCCTCCGTGGGCTGGTGACTCCGCTGGCGTGAATCGGGTGCAATGCCGTTGTGCGAGATGGTGCCGGTGAGCGTAAGTTGGTAGCTCCATCGAGCCCGGCACGGGGCCATCGCCGCCAGAAAATACCCGGTCGCTCATAGCAAACTCCTTTTAGGTGATCCGTGATCTCAGTGCGATTGGCGAGCGGAGAGGCTGCTACGCCAGTCCTCCAGCTGCTGTGCTCGCATGGCCATGCTCTCCATGCGGCAGATCGACTCGGTGGCTGGCGCATCGTTCGAACCGAAGCGAGCCGCGCGCGCCGAGCAGTCCTTGGCGAAGAAAGCGAGCCACGCACGCTGGGCATCCACGGCGGCCTGCTTGTCGGTACCACTGAGGCTGGTGATCAACGCCTTGTATGTCTTGTTGAGCCGTTTGTCCTGGTGCTTGAATTCGGTGTCCGCGCAATCTCCCTGATCCACCACACGTCCCTGCGCTTCCTTCAAGCACGCATCGTAGGTCGGTCGAATGCCGTAGTACTGGGTCGAAATGTAGGACAGACGTTCCACGCCGGGCACGATGGCAACGCCGTTGATCGTGTCTTGATGGCCACCCGAAGATGGCGGCGCCGACATCGCGATAGCGCTCCCGGCAAACGCCGCACATGCCAACATCGGTAGCAAAGCACTCCATGCCCTCTTCATCGTGTCGCCCTCGTCGCTTGGCCAAGCCAAATTTGTAAGAGACTTCCCGTTGCAATGGGACCGTGCGTGTTGTTACTCCTCCAACGATGATGCAGTTACTGACCGTTCGCGATGGACAGATACCTGTTCAATTTGTCGGCTCGCTCACAAATGCTGAAAATCTCGTTCTGGGTCACGTCAAGGTTGTCGATGATTTCATCGCCGTAGAGTGAATCTTCAAATTTTCCATTTTCGTCCTGTGACTTCAGCCAGGCCCGTTCGGCGATGACCAACTTGTCTTTCGCCTTGTCATTGAGCTTGCCGAGCAGTGCCTTGTAGGCGGCGTTCAGTCGATTGTCCTGTCTGGTTTGCTCAGCGGAAAGGCAGGCGGCAATAGCAACAGTGTCGGAGTCCGCCTTGTCGACGCACGTATAGAACGCAGTCGTGATGCCTTTCGGCGCATGACTCTTGATGGCTTGGCTCCTGCTGTCGGCCGCGCTAGCGGCAGCGCCGTAAGCGAGTAAGGCGAGGGTGATAGCGAGCGTCCTTACCGTTTTCATGATGTAGCTCCTGATCGCGCGTTTCTTGTATTTGCAGAGAGGGCCAGATCGACCCTCACAACGAGTTGAATATAGTCACGGCGTGCGATGTGTGCCATGCAAAATGGGGCATCTGCCCAAGCAGGCAGTCTCGATCAGTTGTCGTCGCTCGGGCAGTCGTTGTCGAACGGTTCGCGCTTTCCTTTGACGGAGGGGTGAAGCGCGACGTACTTCTCGAAGGCTCTCGCTGTCCCTTGGCCGCTCCCCCGGTACCAGACCAAATCACTCCCCTGGCGGACCAGATAGTCGCTCTCTTCGGCTTCGTACCTGGGGCACACAGCGTACCCGGCATGTTCGTCGCCGCCGCAGAAGCGCACAAATAACTTGCCGCCGCGGATATGGCCCTTGAGCGATCCGTCCGATCCGCTCAGTCGTGTGCCGTCGCTCCAGTCGCCGGTGACGTCGGCACCTTTCTGCGTCAGCTTGATTGCGGCGTAATGGCCGAAATGACAATCGTTGTTGT
>DASZCB010000429.1:0-7380 GCA_035943575.1 Rhodanobacter sp.
GTGCCGCTTCCAACGCCGCGCGTGCGGGGCCGTCGCCTACCCATACGTAACGCGCCTGCGGAACGCGTTGCTGGATCGCACGAAAAGCCTGCACTGCCAGTTCGAGATTTTTTTCCGGCGCGATGCGTCCCACATACAGCACCACTGGCGTGACGGCATCGACACCCCATGCCGCACGCAAGTCGTCATCGCGCTGGCATGGGTGGAATAGTTGCGTGTCGACGGCGCGACGCAGCAGACGTGCGTTCGAGATACCCATGGCATGCAACTCTTGCGCGAGTGCGTCGGTCGGCACCAGCGTGGCGTTGGCGCGCCGATGAAAACGGCGCAGATAGCCGCGTACCAGCGGCGTCAGCAGGCCCACGCCGTAATGATCGGCATAACTGTCGAAGCGGGTATGGAAGCCACTGCTGAGCGGGATGCCCAACTTTTTGGCGGCGCGCATCGCCGACCAGCCCAGCGGACCTTCGGTGGCGACGTAGACCGCATCGGGGCGCTGCTGCTGCCAGTGCTGACGCAACGTGCGGCCAGCCGGCAGGCCGAAGCGCAACCCGGGATAACGGGGCAGCGCACCCCCGCGCAAGCTGAGCACATCAATACCCGGTTCGTCCTGGCATGGCTGCGGCTGGCGTGGGCGGATCAGGTCGATGCTGTGGCCGCGTGCGGCGAGACCGGCGGCGAGGCTGTGCACGGTCAGCGCGACGCCGTTGATTTCCGGTGGGTAGGTTTCGCTGACGATGCCGATGCGCATGAGAATATCCGTGCTGGCTTGACACAGCATCGCGGGTTCGCGTTGCGGCGGCGTGGCCGGCACATGACGACGTGGTGACGATCACCCCACTGGCCGCTGCTGCGCTTACACTGGATCACCCCATGCTTTCGTGGAAATCGCTGATGAAACGTATCCTGCTCGCGCTTGCCCTGACCGGAGTGGCCGGTGCCGTGATGGCTGCCGATGCTCCGACCCTGCCAATCACCAAAGCTCCCAATGGCGTCGCGATCTACATCATCTCGCCCAGCGACGGTGCCACCGTGGGCCAGGACGTCACCGTGCGTTTTGGGCTCAAGGGCATGGGCGTGGCGCCGGCTGGCGTCGCCAAAGAGCACACCGGCCACCACCATCTGCTGGTCGACGTGAAGGAGCTGCCGATTGCCGGTCAGCCGATTCCGAAAGACGACAACCACATCCACTTCGGCGGTGGTCAGACCGAAACCACGCTGAAGCTGAAGCCCGGCACGCATACCTTGCAACTGGAACTGGGCGATGCGAACCACATCCCGTTCGATCCGGCAGTCGTGTCGAAGAAGATCACCGTTCAGGTGAAGTAGGAGCGCACTGCCAACCGCAGCGGCGGATCATCGTTCTGACCATGAAAACTCGGTCACATCACAGGCCGGATCACGGCAGGAGAGGCTCATGAAACGCATCGTGCTGGCACTGGCCCTGCTTGGCAGCGGTGCCGCGATGGCCACGACCGCGCCGCAGGCGACGGAAAATACACCGGCAGCCAGCGCTGCCGTCGTTCCGATGCCGGTCACTCCCCGCCAGCCACTGATCAAGCTGCAGTTTGTGCTCCGGTCACCGCCACCAGCCTTGCCTGGTGCGATGGACATTCATCTCGACAGTAGCCAGCGGGGAATCATTCCCCCGAGTGACTTCACCAAGAGTTCCATCCTGCTGCGTGGGGGCGCCCACGATAACCCGAATGACGATGGCTGCAGGCAATACTGGGGATTCAACTGCGTCGTTTGGTGACCGCGGAAGCACGCAGCGCTCAATGTCCGAAGTAGTACGCGACACCAAGATTTCCCTGCCACTGGGCCGCGGTGCCGCCCAGTCGCCGATCGAAACCGGCGTCGAGCTGCAGGCGCGGGGTGACCAGCCATGCCAGTCCGGCGCCAGCGACGGTGCCGTTGCCCTGATTCGGGGTGTGCAGCCAAGCGGTTTCGGCATACAGCGTCAGCGTCTTGCTCAGCGCGTAGTTGTCGCTGAGCGCCACAAGGGCGCTATTCGCGCCGCTACTGCGCACGCCTTGCAGATACAAGCCCAGCGAGTTGCGCTCGTTTGCCTGCAGGTTGAACTGCGCGCCGAGCAGATACTGACGATGGTCGTTGCGAAACGCCTTCGCGCCATCGGTGAATTCCACGCTCCCCAGCAGACCCCAGCTGAAGGCCCGGTTCGAGGAGGGCAGCGCCAGCTTCACTCCAAGCACGGAATCGCCATGGCCATGCTGAGTGATGTCGATGCCGCCGCCGCTTTGCCGCAGCGAGTTCCACGGCGAGCTGCCCAACTGCAATTCCAGCGGGCCGCCGATGCCGATGCGCAGCAGGCTGTCGGCGCTGTACTGTGAACTGGTGATGCCGTCCTGCCGACTGCGGCTCCAATCCGGCAGACCTTGCTCGATGGTTATGTCTCCGGCGCCGAGCACGACCGGCGTGAAGCCATAGCCGGGGCGGTCGTAGCCGGGGTTGTCGGCCAGCACCGGCGCGGTGAAGCTCAGCATGAGCGCGGCGAGTGCCGCGCTGCGCATGCTTCGCCGAGCATGCGGGTAGTGGCCGCGGTTTGTATGCCGGTATCGGCTAAAATCCATTACTTCGCTCCATAATTTTTGAGTTCCCATGACCGTCCGCACCCGCTTCGCTCCCAGCCCCACCGGTTTTCTGCATATCGGCGGTGCGCGCACTGCACTGTACTGCTGGCTGGAATCGCGTCGTCGCGGCGGCGAGTTCATCCTGCGCATCGAGGATACCGATCGCGAGCGTTCGACCGACGCGGCGGTGAAAGCCATCATCGACGCAATGCACTGGCTCGGCCTCGACGCCGACGAAGGCCCGTTCTACCAGACTCAGCGGCTGGAGCGGTACAAGCAGGTCGCCGATGAGCTGGTTGCTGCCGGTAAGGCGTACTACGCCTACGAGAGCAAGACCGAGATCGAGGCGATGCGCGAAGCCGCGATGGCGAACGGCGAGAAGCCGCGCTACAACGGCTACTACCGCGACCGCAACGAGCCTTTCCGTGAAGATCCTAATCGCGTGATCCGTTTTCGCAACCCGAACGAAGGCTCGGTGGTGTTCGACGACAAGGTGAAGGGCCGGATCGAGTGGGCCAACAACGAGCTGGACGATCTGGTGATCTTCCGTTCGGACGGCTGGCCGACCTACAACTTCGCGGTGGTGGTCGACGATATCGACATGGGCATCACCGAAGTGATCCGCGGCGACGACCACGTCAACAACACGCCGCGACAGATCAACATCTATCACGCGCTTGGCGCCAAGGTGCCGGAGTTCGCGCACCTGCCGATGATCCTCGACAAGGAAGGCAAGAAGCTGTCCAAGCGCACCAGCGCGGTCAGCGTGATGGAATATCGCGACGACGGTTTCCTGCCGCATGCGCTGCTCAACTATCTGGTGCGGCTGGGCTGGTCGCATGGCGATCAGGAGATATTCTCGCGCGAGCAGATGATCGCGTTGTTCGACATCGCTGACGTCAACAAGGCGGCCTCGCGCTTCGATACCGAGAAGCTCGCCTGGCTCAACCAGCATTACCTGAAGACCGACGAGCCGCAGTCGCTGGCGCCGGAGTTCGCGTGGCACCTGGCGCGTGCGGGCATCGACATATCGAACGGTCCGGCGCCGGCGGACGTGATCGTGGCGCTGCGTGATCGCGTGCACACGTTCAAGGAAATGGTCGAGAAGGCGAAGATCTGGTACGCACCGATTGCCGAATGGGACGACAAGGCGGTCGCCAAGCATCTGAAGAACGATAGCGCGGTGGATGTGCTCAGCGCGGCGAAATCATTGCTGGCCGAATGCGAGTGGAAGCCGGAGCCGATCCATCAGGTGATCGAGCAGGTCGCCGCCAAGCTTGAATTGGGCATGGGCAAGATCGCCCAGCCGTTGCGTGTGGCGATGACCGGCACGCAGGTATCGCCGTCGATCGATCACACGATCTATCTGGCCGGGCGCGGCGAGACGCTCAAGCGTATCGACGCTGCCATCGCCATGGCGCAGGGCTGACTCTTCACCATGTCGATGACGCACTGAGCTCGACGTGGACGAACTGATCGCCAGGGCCTCCCAGGGCGTCGATCCCGACGCGCCGGATGCGTTCTGGCAGATCTTCGTCAATCTGTTGAATATGCTGCCATGGGCCGCCATGTTCTGGTGGAACCTGCTGTTCATTGTGGTCGGTGCACTGCTTGGCTGGTGGCGCGGCCGGACGGTGGAAGGCATCGTCTGGGCGTTTGTGCTGGGGCCCTTCGGCTGGATCGTGATACTCACCAAGTCCCGACCCAGGCCACCTGCAGTGCCGCCACCGCTGAGGCGATGAGTTTCTCCGCCAAGGCGTGCCGCATATGGCAGTGTATGATCCATCCAGAGGTGAAACCCTTGAGTCACGACGCTGCCCACGACACGCATCCGCACCATCCGCATCATCACGATGCCAAGGGTTTTGTGCGTGCGGTGGAACATGCCAGCGAAGAACGCGGCCTGCGCCTGACCCCGTTGCGCAAGGAAGTGCTGGAGCTGATCGCCGCCGCGCGCAAGCCGATCAAGGCCTACGACCTGCTCGATCTGTTGCGCGAGAAACACGGCAATGCGGCGCCGCCCACGGTTTATCGCGCGCTCGATTTCCTGCTGGAGAACGGCTTCATCCACAAGCTGGAATCGATCAACTCGTTCGTCTCCTGCCACCATCCGGCGGAGGCACACCAGGTGCCGTTCCTGATCTGTGACACCTGTTCCAGTGCGCAGGAGGTCTGCGATGAACGGGTGGCTGAGCTGATCGAGGCGCAGGCCAGAGCGCTCGGCTTCCGCCCGCAGGCACAGACGCTGGAAGTGCACGGTACCTGCAAGCACTGCCTCAAGGCCTGAGCCTCCCGACCCCTACGGGGTATGGCGCCGAATAGTGTTACAAAGTAACATAACGACAACCGGACACAGAGTCGCCACCAATGACGACGCCGGGGCAGGCTGATGGATTCCGAACAGGCGAACAAATTCCGCTGGTGGAAAGTAGCTGATCGCATCGGTGCGACGGCTTCATTCCTGTGCGCGATCCACTGTGCGCTGCTGCCGTTCGTGCTGGCGCTGTTGCCGTTTGTTGGTCTGGAATTCCTGGCCGATCATCGTTTCGAGCGTGGCTTCGTGCTGTTTGCCTGCGCGCTGGCACTGGTGGCGCTGATCCGCGGCTTTCGTCGCCACCAGCGGCCGCTGCCGCTGCTGCTGGCTGCTCCTGGACTGGCCTTGCTGCTGCTCGGCGTCACCTATGCCGAAGGCTATTCGATCATCTTGCACAGCGTGCTGGTGACGTGCGGCGGTCTGCTGCTGGCCAGCGCACATTTCGTGAACTTGCGCCGGGACAGCCGCCACAGCAATGACCACGTTCATGGCCCGCAATGCGCGCATTGACAGGAACCGGCAGGCGACATGCCCGGGCGGGTGATTGTGTAACGGCTGCGACCGTTTCTAGCATGCGTGCATGAACATGACGCATACCCACGCCCACGACGATCATCCGCATGTGCACGATGCCGGTGCGAATGGCGGACGCAGTCGCAAGCTGCTGTTCGCGTTCGTGCTGACCACCTTGATGATGGTGGCCGAGGTGATCGGTGGCACGTGGTCCGGTTCACTGGCGCTGCTGGCCGATGCCGCTCACATGATGGTCGATGCATTGGCGCTTCTGCTGGCGTTTGTCGGCGCATGGATGGCGACCAAGCCGGCCGATGCGCGACGCAGCTACGGCTATGGCCGGATGGAAGTGCTGGTTGGTTTCGTCAATGCGTTGAGCCAATTCGTGCTGGTCGGCTGGATCATCTACGAGGCAGTCACCCGCTTGTTGCATCCCGGTGCCATCCTGTCCGGCGTGATGCTGGCGGTGGCGATCGTCGGTCTGTTGGTGAATCTGCTGGTGCTGCGCATGCTGCATGGGCACGCGCACGATGACGTCAATCTGGCGGGGGCGAGCCTGCATGTGCTGGGCGATCTGCTTGGTTCAGTGGCGGCCATACTGGCGGCGCTGGCGATCCGCTGGTTTGGCTGGCTTTGGGCCGATCCGGTGCTGTCGCTGCTGGTGTCGTTGCTGATCCTCAACAGCGCGTGGCGGTTGCTTCGGCAGTCCGCGCACATCCTGCTGGAAGGCGTGCCCGACGGCATGGACAGTGCGCTGGTGGAGGCGTCGTTGCGCGACGCCGACCCTACGATCCGCGATATTCATCATCTGCACGTATGGCAGTTAGCGTCGGGCTCGCGCATGGCCACCCTGCATGCCGAACTGCATGAGCCGGCCGATAGCGCGCAAGCCTTGCAGGCGATCAAGCGGATGTTGCTGGAGCGCTTCCATATCCAGCATGTGACCGTGCAGATCGACCCGGGCGAGTGCCTTGATCAGCCCCGGGGCTGTGCCGGGCATAACCATTCCTGACTATGGCGCGCGTGGCTGACCTGCTACAATGACAGGCCATTCATTCAACGAATCAAGGAATTACCATGGGCAAGGGCGATCGCAAGACCCGTCGCGGCAAGACCTATCGCGGCAGCTACGGCAATACCCGTGCGCACACCGTGTCGCCGGCTGTCGTGGGCGCCAAGCCGACCGTGACCAAGCCGGCTGCCGCCAAGAAGGCCGCGCCGAAGAAAAAATCGGCCTGAGCCGGTTCACGTGTGTCAAAAAAACCCCGCCTAGGCGGGGTTTTTTGTGTGTGGTGAATGGTCAGCGGCGATACCCGTGGCTCTTGACGCCACGGGCCGAAAGATCAGAACCGATACTGCGCACCCAGCGACCACAGCCGGCGCGGCTCCAGCTGCAGGCCATTGACGCGTTGCCAGACCGGAAGCTGGACGAACGCGAATGCATTCAGTCGCGAAGTGAGCTTCACGCTGATGCCCGGGCTCAGGTAGGCGAGCGTCGCGCCACTATTGGGGCGGTCGGATTGCCGGCCGCTTTCGCGTTGCTCGCTGTGGATGTTGAGCTGCAGCTGTGGCGTGAAGCGGCCAGCGTCGAGATAGCGCATGCCGAGGTCGATATTGAGCGCATTGCCGGGACGGAAACCATTCCGCGCATCCAGTGCGATCTGCGCCATGGCCTGGCTGAAGTAGGCCACGGAGTCGCTGAGGTAGCCGAACTTGTAGACGCCAATCAGCGCGTCGGTGGTGCCGGTGCCCAGCTGCAGGCCGCGATCGAGTAACTCACCGGCCTGCGGGCCTGATGCGAAGTTCTGCGTGAAGCGGCCGGTGGGCAACTTCACGCCGAATTGCAGGCCGAGGCCGGCGTCGTCTCTGAATCCCTGATAGCGCGCGAGCACGCGCAGATCGCCGATGCCGCGTGCATCGGAGGTGGAGATATCGGTGTCGCCCGCGGCAATGGTCTGGTGG
>DASZCB010000430.1:0-2648 GCA_035943575.1 Rhodanobacter sp.
TTTCAGTTCGCATTTCAGTGGCGAAGAATTCTTTCTCGCCGATCATATGGCGCGGGGCATTCGAATCCTGCCGGGCGTTGCGCAATTGGAAATGGCGCATCGCGCGGCCAGTGCGGCGATCGACGAAGATTGCCAGCTGCAACTGAAAAACATCGCCTGGATGCGACCTATCGCGGTCGGTGCGGACGGACTCGACCTGCACATCGCGCTGTTGCCGCAAGCGGACGGCGAGATCAGCTTCGAGATCTACCGCGATGCTGAAGATGGCGAAACCGTGACGTATAGCCAAGGCACGGTAGTCGCCGTTGCAAACGCGCAGCCGAACACAGCCACGGCACACGATCTTGCCGCCTTGCGTGAGCAGTGCGCCGATACTCATCTGAGTGCTGCCCAGTGTTATGCCTTGTTCGAACAGATGGGATTGCACTATGGCGCGGGATTCCAGGGTCTGAGCGAACTGTTCGTCGGGCCGCAGCAGGTCCTGGCGCGGATCATCTTGCCTGCCTCGGTGCCGATCGATGGCTACGCGCTGCATCCCAGCCTGCTGGACGCGGCACTGCAAGCGGCCATTGGCTTGGTGCGCGCGGCTGCCGACACAGGCGAACCGGCGCTGATGTTGCCCATCGCGTTGGGATCGCTGGAAGTACTGGCACCTTGCACGGACAACATGTGGGCGGTGGTGCGTCATCGTGCCGGCAGTGCAGCCGGTGACGCGTTGCAAACGATGGATGTCGATCTCTGCGACGACGCAGGGGCGGTATGCGTTCGCTTCAGCCAACTCGAGCTGCGCGCATCGACGGTCATTGCCGAACCCGACACGGCGCCGCGGATTCTGCTGACGAACCCCGTGTGGGAAGTGAAGCCTGCCACTGCCGATCGTGCCACAGGTCGCGTATTCGCGCGGAACATGGTGCTGTTGTGTGGTCTCGATGCAGCAGACGCGGATGGTGTGCAGGCGAACATACCGGACGTGACCTGCCAGGTGTTTGCCGTGGATCAGGATCTGGCGCGCTGCTATGAATCGGCGGCCGCGACCTTGCTGGAACACATTCAATCGCTGAGCAGTCAGCAGGGGCAACACCTGATTCAACTGGTGGTACCAGCCCAGGGCATCGGTCAGACCATGGTCGGATTGGGTGGCATGTTGCGCACCGCGCAGCTGGAAAATCCGCGCATCGTCGGCCAGGTGATCGGCGTTGAGTCTGGGCAGAACGTCGCACAGGCGCTGGCGGAAAATCGCGACAGCCTGGCGACACAAATCCGTTACGTCGCTGGTGTACGCCAAGTCGGTGGCTGGGTCGAACAGCAGCCATCGCCGGATGCCGTATCGCCATGGAAAGCGCGGGGCGTGTATCTGATCACCGGTGGCGCCGGCGGCCTCGGCCTGATCTTCGCTCGTGACATCGCACGTCAGGCCAAGGGCGCAACGCTGATCCTGACCGGACGCTCACCGCTGACGGCAGCGACGCAAGCCAAGCTTGGCGAATTCGAGGCATTGGGCGCCGCGGCGCATTACCGCCAGCTCGACGTGGGCGATCGCGATGCGGTGATGCAATGCGTGCGAGGTGTGACCGAAACCTTCGGCGGCCTGCACGGCATCATTCACAGTGCGGGTGTCTTGCGCGACAGCTTCATCATCAAGAAGACCCGCGAAGAATTGCACGAGGTGTTGCATGCCAAAGTGGCCGGCACCCTGTATCTCGATGAAGCCAGTCGCGAGTTGGCGCTCGATAGCTTTATCTGCTTCTCGTCCATTTCAGGCGCGCTTGGCAATGTCGGCCAGGCCGACTATGCGGCGGCGAACGCCTTCATGGACGCGTTCGCGCATTACCGCAGCGGCCTGGTCGCCCAAGGCCTGCGCCACGGACGCACGTTGTCGGTGAACTGGCCGCTATGGGAAGAGGGCGGCATGCAAGTCGATGCCGCTACACGCCTATACCTGCTGCAGCAAACCGGCATGACGCCATTACGTACTGCCAGCGGCTGTGCGGCCTTGATGCAGGCTGTGTCGAGCGGCCTGCCGCAGGTGCTGGTCGCCGAAGGCAGGATAGAGCAACTCAAGACAGTCCTGTTGAAAGAAGCGTTGGTGCAGCCGATAGCCGTGGCGGTCGAGGCCGATCGTGCAGCGCCGATGGTTGAAGACTTGCGCGAGAAAACCATACGTCATTTGATTCGTCTGCTGTCGGCCACGCTCAAACTTCCGGCACATAAAATCGATGCGAGCGCGCGGCTGGAAGCCTATGGCATAGACTCCGTCATGGTGATGGATTTGACCCTGAGGCTGGAGAAATCCTTCGGTTCGTTGTCAAAGACACTGTTCTTCGAATACCAGACCATGGCTGCGCTTGCCGATTATTTCCTGCAAGCTCATCAGGCTCAGCTAGTCGAACTGTTGGGTGAAAAACCGATCGCCTCTGCGCCCGCGGCCGTGGCAAGGCCTCGTAGCGATTCAGTGACTGCGCCGGCTATCCGCCGTCGTTCACGCTTCGACTTGCGCAGCGCCGATCCTGGTACCAGCGAGATCGCCATCATTGGCGTAGCCGGACGCTATCCGCAGGCTGGCAATCTCGAGCAGTTCTGGGCCAATCTGAGCCAGGGCAAAGACAGCATCACCGAGATTCCCTCCGAACGCTGGGACTACAAGCTCT
>DASZCB010000431.1:0-2338 GCA_035943575.1 Rhodanobacter sp.
CGGCGCCCTGTTGGGCGAGGACAAGGGGCGGGTACTGGTGGAGGTGGGCGCGGGCCAGAGCCTGGGCTCGTTCGTCAAGCAGCATCCGGCGTATGAGCGTGGGATGGCGGTGATCGCGACGTTGCGCGCGCCGTTCCAGGACCAGCGGGACGATGCGTACCTGCTGGGTGCCATGGGCCGGCTGTGGCTGGCGGGCATCGAACCGGACTGGGCGTCGTTCTATCGGGAAGAGCGCCGTCTCAAGGTGTCGTTGCCGACGTATGCCTTCGATCGTCAGCGTTACTGGATCGACGCGCTGAAACAAGCCCCGGCGGTCAACGATACGAGCGGCGGCAAGATCGCGGATATCGGGCACTGGTTTTATGCGGAGACATGGGCCGAGATGGCGCTTGGCCAAGCGAAGGAGACGACGGACGCGACCTGGCTCGTGCTGTTCAACGACAATCCGGCGGCCCAGGAGTTGACCGCGAAACTGCGGTCAAGGGTGAGGCGGGTCGTGACGGTTGCGAGCAGCCCGGACCGGGCTTTCGCGCTGCCGTGTCCCGATCACTACCTGATCGATCCTGCCGAGCCTGAGCATTTGAACCGGGTGATCAGGGAGATGCGGCAAGCCGGCATCGTCCCGAACCACATCGTTCATCTCGGCAATCTGACGGATGAGCAGGATTTCGATGCGCTGCAGACGAGAGGGTATCTGAGCCTGTTGAGCCTGGTGCAGGCGCTGGGCGAGAACCGTGTCACCGCTCCGGTGCAGCTCGACATTGTCTCGAACGGGCTCTACGCGGCGCGTCCGGACGATGTGGTGAGTGCCACGAAGGGCACGCTGACCGGCGCGATCCGCACCATTCCGCAGGAATATCAAAACATCACCGTGCGCAGCATCGATATGGATGTGGTCGGGGCAGGAGTGGTGGAGCGTTTGCTGGCAGAGATCGCTTCGCCGGCCAAGGACGTGGCGATCGCCTATCGTGGCGATACGCGACTGGTCCAGAGCTACGCGGCCGATCCGCTGGACGAGGTCGCGACGGATCGCGACGTGCTGCGTCAGGACGGTGTTTATGTGATCACCGGCGGGCTCGGCAATGTGGGGCTGACGCTGGCGGGGATGCTGACACGCCGTTACGCGGCAAAGGTCGCGCTACTGTCGCGGCGCGCCTTCCCCGAGCGGGGGCAATGGGACCTGTGGCTTGCCGATCATGCCGAAGACGATTCGATCAGTCGGCAAATCGCCATGTTGCTCAACATGGAAGCCGCCGGCGGTGAAGTGGTCGTGCTGACGGCGGACATTGCCGACGAAGCGCGGATGGGCGAGGTATTTGCCTGGCTCGACGAGCGTTATGGCCAGGTGCATGGCGTGTTCCATGCCGCCGGTCTCATTACCGGCGAATCGCACAGCATCATCGCGACCACCAGCAAGCAGCAGGTCGATAGGCACTATGCATCAAAGGTGCGTGGAACGCTGGTTTTGTCGCGTCTGCTGGCATCGCGCCATGCGGATTTCTGCCTGCTATTCTCGTCCATTTCGACGGTACTGGGTGGGCTGACGCTGTCGGCCTATGCGGCTGCGAATGCGTTCGAGGATAATTTCGCGTTGTCGCGGCGCAATGCGAGCGGCACCCGCTGGATCTCGGTGAACTGGGACACCTGGGCCCGCCCGGAGGGCGTGCAGGACCACAAAGGCACGACGCTGGAAGCGTTCCTGATGTGGCCTGACGAGGGATCGGAGGCAGTCAGGCGTGTCCTCAGCTCGACGCAAGCTCACCGCCTGATCAATTCAACGGCGGGTCTGCAGGCGCGCCTCGATCAATGGGTCTACCGCAAGGTCGCTCCGGCGGGCGCCAAGAGCGAAGGGAAGCCGACCTACTATGCCCGTCCTGCGGTTAGTACGGCTTATGTCGCGGCCAGTAACGAGATCGAGAAGCGGGTGGCGCGGGTCTTCCAGGACGTTCTGGGGATCGAGAAGGTCGGGCTCGAGGACAATTTCTTCGAGCTTGGAGGCAACTCTCTTATTTCCTTGCAGATACTGGCGAAATTGCAGCAGGAGTTCGAGCTTCAGCTGTCGCCGATCCTGATCTTCGAAGCCCCTAGTGTCAGCACGATCAGCAAGCATCTGCTGACCGTGCGCGGGGTGGAAGCCTCGGTGGCCGCCGAGCCGCCGGTCCCGCTCAAGCGTCGGCGTGTTAAGCGCGGCGCCCTGCGTTCGGACATCGCCATCATCGGCATGGCCGCTCGTGGCCCCGGCGCGCCGGATGTCGCGACGCTGTGGAACAACGTGCTGAACGGCGTCGAATCGATGACCCACTTCAGTGACGACGAGCTGTTTGCCGCCGGCGTGGAT
>DASZCB010000432.1:0-5405 GCA_035943575.1 Rhodanobacter sp.
GCGCATGCGATAAGAAACAATCCTGCTGTGAGACTCGTCAGGTTATCGCCCATGGTATGCTCCCCAGTGGCCGCTGTTCACTCACGTTACACCCTCTTTCTTCTCTCATCCCGATATCCGACGCGCGGCCAGCGCTTTCGCCAACGCCCAAAAGACAAAGCGGCGTGCCTCATGCTGCCGCTTTAACGTTGTGCGACCCGCGTTTAGGTTCAGTGCGAAACACCCATCTGTCCTGAGGGGGCCGTCATTGCTTTCTTGATGGGCCTGCCCTTTATAGAAATGCTTGATCTAGGCCAGTCGCAGGTGCAACCCGTTGAGGTGCAACTCAGCTTGGACGGGTTGCCGCAAACGCCACTATTCGTCAGGCGGTCGCAATCATCGACCCCCGTGCAAGTGCAGGTTCGAGCAGAGCCGTCACTGCTACAGGAATAACCGAGCCCGTTGCTTGTCGCTGCACTTGCACCGCCTGGCAGACTGCTTGTGGCAGCAAGGATCCCTACGAGTGCGAAGATAGCTTTTCTCATGTCGTTTCTCCTAGCGAGCGTTACGGCTTGACTGCTGGCTGCACTTGCACAGGCATGTTGGATATCGGCCTAATTGTATGAGTTGGCTTGCCCGCAACTACTTTCTGCTTCCATTCGCAGTGACATCCGTTCGCGTCGCAGACGCGCGTGTCCAATTTGCACACGCCATCGCCCTTCATGATGGCGCAGTCCGAAACGCCCGAACATGTGCAGTTCGCGCCACTTCCGTTGTCGGTGCAGGTATAGCCAAGGCCGTTACTCGTCGCCGCTTGCGAAGCAGGCGCGCCAAGTGCGATTGCAAATACGAACACCAGTGCAATGGAACATCGCAGAGTCATTGTCCGAACCTCGCTTGCAGGATTGACGTGGCGGGGTAACCACCGAAGCGGTGGCGGCGCGCTGCTAGTCCGATTGACTTTGCCAATCATCGGCAATCGCGTGTCCCCCAACACGGGCCAGGCAGGAGCCCGGCAAGGAGCGGATTATAGGCCTGGTGCAGGTCGCCGCAAGATGCGCCGAGCTATCGAGCGTAGTGGAACTTCCGCTATAACAGCCGCCATAACGCCGATAATTTTGGGGGGGGCAATTCGGGGTGTTGAACAACGCTCTTTCATGGCTGAAAGCGCCGCACTGGCGCTCTTTGCTAGTGCCATTGTTGATTCTGACCTTTACACTGATAGCCGGCTCAACTGCTTTCTCTCCATCGTATCGCGATTGTGCAAAACAGCAGGAAAGTCAATCCGGCCAACAGCAGAAGGACGGACTCTTCTACCAGCCCGGTGTCATCATCTACTGTGAGGCTGTTTTCTCTGAATCGAACAACGGCGCGATAACCGCACTTGCCACGATTTTCGTCGCGATATTTACACTCACCCTTTGGCTCGCTTCCGTGGAGCAGGCGCGGCTCACCCGCAAGTCCATTGAAGCCGCTCAAAAATCGAGCGAGCGCCAATTGAGGGCTTATGTTTTCGCGACTGCTACAAAGCTTGTGGACTATGAGGTCGGTAAGAGGCCGTGGGTGCACGTCAGAGTAAAAAACCACGGACAAACACCTGCCTATAATTTCAGGCAGTCCTATCGTGCGGGATTTCAAGACTACCCACTCACGAGCCAGATACCAACGACGAAAGATACGTCGGCCGATTTCATAAACATCGGGCCGGGCGGACATGTCGAAGTTAAAATTGGCCTCGAAGAAGTGTTCACTGTCGGTAAGGAAACTCTTCTGAAATCTGGCACCAAAGCGTTTTATTTTCTCGGGTATGTCGAATACACCGATGCTTTCGGAAACGACCAATGGCTTGAATATTGCTTTTATGTTGGTGGTGACCAAGCTCCCGGAATGATCGCCTTCTACAAAGGTCACAATAGGATCAGTAACGCCCCCTCTACGTAGGTTCTGTGACCGCGCGCTCCCCGCCAGCACCCCCAAAATTGAGACTACCAGCAGGGCAATGTGTGCGGCTTTTGCCAACGCGGTCCGCGGCACAAATATTCTCAACTTGTTGCCGCTAACAGGACTCGAATGCTCCTCAGCGAAGAGCGGAGACGCCGCTGAGTTTCTTGTGTCTCAATGCTGTAGAGACCATGCTTGTAGTTGCCATTCCCCTCTCCCCGTGGCGCTCCACCGCCAGCGCCATGCATCCGACAAACCTTCCAACCTGACACTGCAGGCGAATTGCAGCGCTTCTTGGAGTGCTTGGCGTGCGCATGACAGCGGAGTGCCTTGTGCATTCGATCGGCTGATTGCTTGGGGTTGCTAAGGTTTTTCCCCACTCACCCCTCCCCCTCATTGTCCCCTGCCCCGTCTTCGATGGGCGTGGTTCTCGCGATGCCTCCTCCGGCGATGATTGCCTTGCCACCATCGTTCACCTGGGTGTTCTGGACGTGCTGGACAACAATGGTCTGCTTGCCGCCCGATCGGAGCTTCTGGAATGTCAGCATGCAATTCTGGAATTCGGCAGTTGCTCGTGCAGTGGCGTTAACAAGGCGGTTTGCCTGCACTGTTAGTGCTTCTCTTAGTTTAGGGTCGGTCACACCCTGAATACGGTCGAGCGCTTCCCCGGCATGATGACCTGACTTCATTGTGAGCGTGTGTAGTACAGCCATTTGATGCGACAGCATCTTCTCGGCGCTGGATTTAGCTTGGTATGTCTCCGCAAGGTCGAGGGCGGTCTCCAGCGACTGCGCGTCATCTGCCAGCTTCAGCCGTTCGCGGCTCGCGGCAGCTGTAACAAGCGTCGGAGCATCTACCGTGTTCTTGCAGGACAGCGCCGGAGTGTGAGGGGCGCGGAAAGGTATCAGCTCCCCGCCATGACCCACTGCAGCCAGATCGGGGTCTAGCAATGCATTCGCCCGAAGCTCCATGTCCTGTGCGCGGCGCCGATCGGAGATGGCTAGTGCGTCAGGTCCCATCACCTCGTTGGCTGCCGCATTTTGTCGAACGCCTGCCGCGGCCAGGATCTGCCCTGCCGCCATGCTGATCGGGGTTTCGCCGATCGAGCTGGACGGCGCCAACCGCTGCAGCGGTTGAGGCGTCTTCGGCCCATTATCGATGATGATGCTTGTTGGGCGGCCAAAATCGGGTTTTGCCAGTTTAACGGGTGCCGTTTTTGTTTTCGCGTCGTCCACGAAGGTCATTTGGGGTTTCGTCGTCGTTTTTGCCATTCACTCGCTTTCGCTGTCGCAATGAGTTGCTGAGAGGACGGAGGCAGAGGAGCAGGGTGTTAGTTCTATTCCATGTAAATCCTGCATGGTGAGACTGGGCGGACGCAGACGGTACTGGTTCGCCTTGTCCACACGGCCGCCCCTTCCCCCGCGGCTGATCAGCTCCAGATAACCTGCCTCCACGAGGAATTCGCGCGCCGACCAAGCGGTTCGAGCACTGCAGCTAAGCAGTGGCGCAACGCCTTCCGGGACGACCGCGAACACATGCTCTAGAGAATGGTGGCTCCGGAGGAGCACCAGGAGCGCCAATGCTTCGTGATTGCTGCCGCACCGCGCCAGGTCATCCAGGCCGACCATGGCGGCCCGGCTTCCTTGGGCCATAAGGGTGCCCCGGGCTTTGTAGCTCCAGGCGCGCGCCGCCTTGCTCAAGACGACCTCGATCGGCAAAGGCTCCGCAAACGTCGCGTTCTCTGCAAGGAGTGCACGTACCAGGTCACTCTCGGTCGAATGGACGGCCGCAAGCTCTCGGGCACGCTTGAAGAGGGCGTTGTCACGACCGTCACCCTCCCGCATGCCGGCAAAGGCCTCGCAGGATTCCAAATCTGACTCAGGACGCGGATTTCGCGCTGTGGGCATCGACCCACTACGAATTTCAGGAAGAGTCTCCAGGGCGCTTAAATCGCCCTGTATGACTCGATAGTCGCCGGCGGATTTCTTGCCGGCCGGACGCTCTGAGGGCGGCACGACGACGATACCGGTACCCAACACATCCGTGGGCAGACCGGGAATAGGTTTGATCCTACGGCCCTCGCCGGCATGCCTGAAGTACAGGTGCCATCCTCGGGAAGGCGTCTGGACCTTCAGGGGGCTATCACCGAACACGGCAATTGAAGCTTCAAGGTGCTTGGGATCAGGGCTGTCGACGTCCACCACGGTCAATCGGGCGCGAGGCCCGAGCCATACAGCGGCGTTGGCAGAAGAATAGCGTGGGTCATGAAGAAGCGTGCGCGTTGCACGAAGCCCAATGCGGTTGGGCTTGGTCACCATGGGCATGGAAGGAGCGTCCGGTCGCGTGGGTACGACCGGAACGCCCTGCCTTCCAAACATTTCTACTGCTGTTGCGAAGGCACCCACGATTATTCGGCGGCCTCCAGCAACGGAGTTTCGCCCTGCTTCTTGCGACTGCGACCAGCCGCCCTTGGCGCAAGCCGGCGTGCGGCCTCCTCGAACACTTGGCCGCCATCGTCGCCACCAGAGCCTTCGCATTCGTACTCGTCGAGTTCGTAGAGCACTCGGAGAGCTATCGCGCGGGCCGCAGTTTTATTGAGTACGACAGCTACGTCTTCCTCATCTTCGAAACGCGATTCCTGGCGGATGACGATGTTTTCGCCAGGACCCCAGTACACCGCGGTGGCGGATTGATTGGGCACGAGCACGCGCCCATCGTCGGAGTACCAGTCGAAGCCTGTAGAACAAGTTGGCATTTATGCACCTCCCGCCATCAGGGGCTTATCGAGTAGCGCAATCAGATACTGGGCGAGCTTGGCTGCATTCTCTGCCGTCAGCAGGACTACGCTGTCGCTTTCCTCGTCCCACTCTGCACGCTGGCGAATAGCGACTCCGCCCCAGTCAGTGCGATAGGCGACAGTCGCGCTCTGGTCACCGATGACAGGATCCTTGTGGTGATCCCATTCAAATTGGTCGTTCGCAATCATGCTGCCTCCCGATCTATGACGGAAACATTGGAGCGAAGGACGTACCGCGCATGATGGCCGCTATAGGCGCCACCGTGAGGTTCGGTGACCGTCTCGACGTTGACGCCATCCCTTCTGATGAGAAAAACATAGTGGGCCCAGCGCGGCGCGGGGTTGTCGATCGGCGTACAGCCGTCCTCGCCGGCAGTAAGTAATTGGTCGAGTGCCCAAGCCGCTCTGCCCGCAAAGGTCTTTTGCGTACCGTCAACGATTGCTGTGATGGTGCGAACGCTCATGCCCGCACCTCGCAGATCCGACGTGCGAGCCGATAAGCAGCGTCCGGTGAGACACCGCAATCAATGAGATAGAATGACGTTCGATAAACTCGATGATCGAAGCGCCGATCGTGTCGAACCCGCTTGTGCGGGTGTTCAAGATGGCTTACATGCATTTGTGTTCTGATCCTTCTTGGTCGTGGGAGATGAATTCCAGCCCGTGACGCTTGCCGGCGTCGCGGGCT
>DASZCB010000433.1:0-4503 GCA_035943575.1 Rhodanobacter sp.
ATGATCGGTTGCGCGCGCCCGTCGATCGCCGACCCGTTCCTGCCGCGGAAGATCGAGGAAGGTCGCATCGATGACATCCGCGAATGCATCGGCTGCAACATCTGCGTCTCCGGAGACATGACCATCTCGCCGATACGCTGCACGCAGAACCCGACCATGGGCGAGGAATGGCGCAAGGACTGGCACCCGGAACGTATCGCGCCGAAGCGCTCGGCCAGTCGCGTGCTGGTGGTCGGCGCCGGCCCGGCCGGCCTGGAGGCCGCCCGCGCATTGGGTCAGCGCGGTTACGAAGTGAGTCTGGCCGAAGCGCGCAAAGAGCTCGGCGGTCGCGTCACCCGCGAAGCCCGCCTGCCCGGCCTGGCCGAATGGGCGCGCGTGCGCGACTGGCGCGTCGGCCAGATCAACAAGCTCTCGAATATAGCCGTCTATCTCGATTCAGCTTTGACCGCACAGGACGTACTCGATTTCGGCGCCGAACATGTGGTGCTGGCCACCGGTTGCCACTGGCGCCGCGATGGCTACGGCCGCAGCAACGGCTTCGACATTCCCGGCTTCGCGAACAACTCGCGCGTGTTCACGCCTGACGATCTGATGGACGGCCGCCTGCCAGAAGGCCGCGTGATCGTGTTCGACGACGACGGCTTCTACTACGGCAGCGTCGCGGCCGAGGCGCTGCGCCTGCGCGGCTGCGAGGTGATCCACCTGACCCCGGACGACAGCATCGCGCCGTGGAGCCAGCACACGCTCGACTACCGGCATATCCGCAAGCGGATGGCCAAACTCGGCATCGAGCCGATCGTGTCGCATGACATCATCGACTTCGACGGCACCAGGCTGTCGCTCGAAAACGTCTGGGACCATCAGCGCCGCGAGCTTGATTGCGATGCGGTAGTCACGGTGACCGCCCGCGTGCCCGACGATGCGCTGTACCAGGAGCTGCTGCGGCGCGAGCCGGAATGGTCCGCTGCCGGCGTGCAATCGTTGCGCTGCATCGGCGACGCCGAGGCGCCGGGCCTGATCGCACACGCGGTCTACGCCGGCCATCGCTACGCCCGCGAGTTGGAGGAACCTGCCTCCGGCGAGGTCGCGTTCAAGCGGCACTTCCATACCGCGAACGCCGACGACCTGTTGCGCGAGACGCCGGCGTAGCAGATTCCCGAAAGGTCAGCCGCACACCCGGGCCGAACGACCCGGGCAACCCACTCACTGCGCGAGCAACCCGCTCGTGCTCTTGCGAAAGCCCCTGACCGCTGGCGTGGATTGCCGGAGATGCGTCGATCGCCGACTACCGGAATCACTTTCAACTATCCCGCCGCCGAACTGCGCTCAACCCACTTCGACAACCCGCCGGATCCGCTGCGCGACCGACGCATCCAGTCGCGGCAGAACGTCCAGCGCGTCCAAGTTCTGTTCCAGCTGCTCCACTCGGCTGGCGCCGAGCATCACCGTGGAGACATGCGGATTGAGCAGGCACCAGGCGATCGCCAGTTGTGCCAAGTTGGCACCCAGCTCATCGGCGATCGGTTGCAGCGCACGCACCTTGTCGATGCGTTCGTTGCCGTGACCCAGCACGCTCTCGCGCAGCCATTCGTAACCCGGCTGGGTCAGCCGCGAATCGGCCGGCACACCGTTGTTGTACTTGCCGCTCAACAGACCGGAAGCCAGCGGCGACCAGATCGTGGTGCCCATGCCATAGGCCTCGTACAAAGGCGCGTATTCCACTTCCACCCGCTCACGATGCAACAGGTTGTACTGCGGCTGCTCCATCACGGGCGCATACAGATGATTCGCGCGTGCGATCCGATGCGCTGCGTGGATCGCTTCGGCCGGCCATTCGCTGGTACCCCAGTACAACACCTTGCCCTGGCGGATCAGCGTATCCATCGCCGCTACGGTCTCCTCGATCGGCGTATCCGGATCGGGGCGATGGCAGAAATACAAATCCAGATAGTCGACACGCAATCGCGCCAGCGCCTGCTGACAGGCTTCCATCACATGCTTGCGCGACAACCCGCGCTGGGTCGGCAGCGGCTTGTCGTAGGCGCCGAAAAACACCTTGCTCGACACGCAGTAGCTGTCGCGCGGAAAGCGCAGGTCGGCCAGCACGTCGCCCATCACCTGTTCGGCCACACCGTTGTTGTAGGTCTCGGCGTTATCGAAGAAGTTCACCCCGCGATCGTGTGCCAGCGCCAGCAACTCGCGCGCCTGCGTTCGCCCTACCTGTTTGCCGAACGTGACCCACGCGCCGAACGACAGCGCGGAAAGTTGCAGACCGGTATGGCCGAGGCGGCGATAGTGCATGGGATGTCTCCACGGGTATGGCGCGTGCGCGCAATCCGCCCATGCTGCGGTGGCGGTGGCGGCAAATGCAAGCCCGCTCCGCTGCGGCGCACGCCTATCTGCGCGCAGCGCGCCCGCCCTTGCCGCAGCGTCGAGTCCTATACCAGTCATCGCATTTTAGATCGATCAAAATTGACCTATAGTCGGGGCTTGTCTGCGCGTATGCCGGCCCTCGCCCGGATGACGCCGCCAAACACCGGAGTTCGCATGGATCGTCGTCGTTTCCTGCTCGCCAGTTCGGCCGCCAGCCTGCTGGGTATCGGCGGCCCCCGCTTCGCGGCCGCCGCCGCGCCGGTGATCGCGCCGACGATAGATCGCCCGCGCCCCACCCCGCAGCAACTTCGCTGGCAACGCGAGGAACTGGCGATGTTCGTGCACCTCACGGTAAACACCTTCAGCGGCAAGGAATGGGGCGACGGCACCGAATCGCCGGCGATCTTCAATCCGCGCAAGCTCGACGCGCGGCAGTGGGCTCGCGCGGCGAAGCAGGCGGGATTCCGCAGCATGATCCTCACCGCCAAACACCACGACGGCTTCTGTCTGTGGCCAACCGCGACCACCACACACTCAGTCAAAAACAGCCCGTGGAAGAACGGCAACGGCGACGTCGCGCGCGAGTTCGTCGGCGCCTGTCGTGACGAGGGGCTGGGCGCGGGTTTCTACCTCTCGCCGTGGGATCGCAACGCCAAGGGCTATGGCAGCGGTAAACCCTACGACGACTTCTATATCGCGCAGCTGACCGAACTGTTGACGGACTACGGCAAGGTGGTTGAAGTGTGGCTCGACGGCGCCAACGGCGAAGGCCCCAGCGGCCGCCGGCAGGCCTACGACTGGCCGCGCATCCACGACACCGTGCGCAGGCTGCAGCCCGATGCCGTGATCTTTTCTGACGCGGGCCCGGACGTGCGCTGGGTCGGCGACGAGCGTGGCGCCGCGGGCACGACCTGTTGGTCCAGTGTCGATCCCGCGCGCGTTCCCTACCCCGGCTACGACCGGCCGTGGGTGGGCGAGCTGCTGGACCACGGCGATCCTTACGGTTCCTCATGGCGCCCCGCCGAGTCGGACGTGTCGATCCGGCCCGGCTGGTTCTGGCACGCGGACGAGAACGGCCAGGTGCGTACGCCCGACAACCTGCTAGATCTGTACTTCACTTCGGTGGGTCGCAACAGCAAGTTGCTGTTGAACGTGCCGCCCAACCGCGACGGCCTGTTCGAGCCCGCGGACATCGCCGCGCTGCGCGGCTTCGTAGAGCAGCGCTCGCGCCTGTTCGCCGACAACCTGCTGCGCGGCGCGACCGTGCGCGCGAGCACCAGCGCGACCGGCCACGCGCCATCGCACGTGCTCAACGACGATGCGGATTCGTACTGGAGCGCGGCGGAGCCTGACCGCAGCGGCTGGCTCGAATTTGAACTGCCAACCGAGATCGAGTTCGACACGATCGAGCTGCAGGAGGCTATCGCACACGGCCAGACCATTGCAAGTTACCGCATTGATCGCTGGACCGACGACGCGTGGAAACCGCTCAGCTGGGGCACCACAATCGGCCACAAGAAACTCGAACGCCTGGACCCCACGCGCACGCGCAAGCTGCGGCTGATGTTCGAATACGGTTACGGCGCGCCGAAGCTGGTGAAGATGGCGGTGTATCGCGGACCGGATCGCAACTACGGCCCAGGGCATGCGTGAGCACGCCGCAAGCACGCGAGCTAGCGGAGCATCAGCAACTGCAACACGACCAGCACGATCGCGGCGAAGATGCCGGCGAGCACGTCGTCGATCATCACGCCCATGCCGCCCTTGACGCGCCGATCCAGCCAACTGATCGGCCACGGCTTCCACACGTCGAACAGGCGGAACAGCACGAAGCCGATCACCAGCATCCACCATGTGGCGCCACCACTCGGCAACAACGCGGGAATCAGCAGCGGGATCAGCGCAATCCACTGGCCGATGAATTCGTCCCACACCAGGCTGCGGTGATCGTCCACGCCCAGTGCACGACCGGCGATGTTGCAGGCCCACACACCGATGGCAAAACCGCTCAGCAACACGGCCAGGTACAGCGGCAGCGGCAGCTCGCGCAACAGCAGCCATGGCAGCAAGGCCGCGAGCGATCCGAACGTACCTTGTGCGACGGGCGCCAGACCCGAGCCGAAACCGCAG
>DASZCB010000434.1:0-1743 GCA_035943575.1 Rhodanobacter sp.
CAGCGTGATGTAGCGCTTGTCGAAGGTAAGCTTGATGCCGATCGTATCGACGCCATCGACGGTCTGCTTGCAGACAATGCCGAAATCGGGGATCGAGGTGGCATCGGAGCCGGCATACGGGCCGGTCAGCGCGAAACAGGGGATTTCCTCGCCGACGGCCAGTCGCGGCAGGTAGTAGTTTTTCTGTTCGTCGCTGCCGTAATGCAGCAGCAGCTCAGCCGGCCCGAGCGAATTCGGCACAGCGACGGTCGAGGCCACCGTGGCCGACATCGTGGCCAGCTTCTGCAGCACCGCCGAATGCGCCAGCGCGGAGAACTGCAGGCCGCCGTACTGCTTCGGTATGATCATGCCGAAGAAGCGATGTTTCTTGATGAACTCCCACACGTTCGGCGGCAGGTCGGCCAGCTCGTGGGTGATCTGCCAGTCGTCGATCATCCCGCACAGCTCTTCCACCGGGCCGTCTAGGAAGAGCTGCTCCTCCACGCTCAACTCTGGCTTCGGCTGCTTCAGCAGTTCGTGCCAGTCCGGCTTGCCAGAGAACAACTCGCCCTCGAAACCGACCGTGCCCGCTTCCAGCGCGGTCTGCTCGGTCTCGGACAGTTTCGGGGTGACCTTGGCGAACAGCTTCAGCAGCGGCGCACTGATCTGCCTGCGGCGAAAATCCACCAGCAGCAGCGGCACCGCAATCGCCAGCTCGATGATTAGCAAGATCACCATCGTCCACGGCGCCCGCGCGATCAGTCCGACCACAAGCGTGGTGACGATCGTGGCGATCGCCCAGGTACGCAGGCTGCTGCGATGGTAGGCACAGGCGCCGGAGGCAAGCAGTGCCGCCAGCAGGGTCAGTATCACGGGCATCTTGAGCACCTCATCACGATTGGACAGCGCCGGCATGCCGCCGGTCGACAGATGGAGCCAGACTCTGCACGAAGCGGACGACTTCGCGCGTAAACGCATCATTCGCGTCGCCCGCCACCATGTGCGTGGCGTGCGACAGTTCCGCATGTTTCGCATGCGGCACCAATTGCAGAAATTCATCGACGGTGGCGCGCGAGACCACGTCGCTGCGTGCGCCGGACAGCAGCAGCACGGGCACGTCGATCTTCGCCGCGGCCGCCTGCAGGCGCGGCTGGTAACGCTCGCTCTCCTGCACCACGCCGCCTGCGAGTAGGGCCGGATCCCAATGCCAGCGCAGCCGGCCGTCGGTGCCTTCGCGCAGCAGCGGGCGCAGTTGCTCCTCGCTCTTGCGCTCGCGACGCTGCGGCAGGTACACGGCAATCTGCTCGGCCGCCTCGACGTAATCCGCAAAGCCGTCCGGATGCGCCTGCATGAACGTGAGAATGCGTTCCACCCCGGCGGTTTCCCAACGCGGCGTGATGTCGACCAGCACCAACGCGCGGAACGGCGTCGGTCGCACTTCGCCGGCAAGCACGATGCCGAGCAAGCCGCCCATCGACGCGCCGACCAGGATCGGCGGCTCGGGCTGCGCCGCGGCCAGTCGCAGCAAATCGTCGGCAAACTGATCCATGTGGTAATCGCCATCGACCACGCGATCGCTTTCGCCATGACCGCGGGTATCGAACGTCACGCAACGGCAACCGGCATCGGCCAGTGCCGTGGCTGTAGCGTTCCAGGCACCGCGGGTCTGGCCGAAACCATGCGCAAACAGCAGCGCCGGATGGCCGGCCGGATTGCGCGTCTCCACCGCCAGACACAACTCGGCGACGGGGAAACGGTTGACGG
>DASZCB010000435.1:0-3349 GCA_035943575.1 Rhodanobacter sp.
CCGGCATCCGCTTGCGTCTGGACGATCTGTTCAACGCGCGTCCGGTCGCCACCGAACTGGCCGACCAACTGGGCCAGGTCTATCGGGTGCAGACCTGGATGGATACCAACGCGAACCTGTTCGCGGCGCTCTCGATGGAAAAGATGGTGATGTTCATCATCCTGTCGCTGATCATCCTGGTCGCGGTGATCAATCTGATCTCGATGCTGATGATGCTGGTCACCGACAAGCAGGCCGACATCGCGATCCTGCGCACGCTCGGCGCCACGCCGCGCAGCATCATGGGCATGTTCATGGTGCAGGGCGTGCTGGTGGGTTTCGTGGGAATCGGCTTTGGCGTGGGTTTGGGATCTCTGCTGTCGTGGAAGCTGCCGGGCATCATCAAGTGGATCGAGCACACCTTCCACGTCACCTTCCTGTCGCCGGACGTCTACTACATCAGTGAGGTGCCGAGCCGGCTGGATTGGCACGATGTGGGCTGGGTCGCGCTGCTGACCTTCACCTTCTCGCTGCTGGCCACTCTCTATCCCGCCTGGCGTGCCTCGCGCACGCAGCCGGCGCAGGCGCTGCGCTATGAATGAGACCAACAAGAATGAGAGCGTCCCGATGCCGTTGAACGAAAACGTGCTGCGCGCCAGCCACGTCGCCAAGACCTATGACGAAGGTGGCCTGCGCACCGATGTGCTGAGCGATGTCAGCTTCACCCTGAAGCGCGGCGAGACGATGGCGATCGTCGGCGCCTCCGGTTCGGGCAAGAGCACGCTGCTGCACATCATCGGCGGGCTCGACACGCTGACCGCCGGCGAGGTGGAAGTGGATGGCCGCGTTCTTTCGAAACTCTCCGATGCCGAACGTGGCCGCGTGCGTAACCGCTCACTCGGTTTCATCTACCAGTTCCATCACCTGTTGCCCGAGTTCACCGCGCTGGAGAACGTGTGCATGCCGCTGCTGATCCGCGGCACTCCGATCGCCGAGGCGCAGCAGCAGGCCGCAACCCTGCTGGAGCACGTGGGTCTGGGCAATCGCACGCAGCACAAGCCGTCGGAGTTGTCCGGCGGCGAGCGCCAGCGCTGTGCGGTGGCGCGCGCGCTGGTGACCAAGCCGGCCTGCGTACTCGGCGACGAGCCCACCGGCAATCTCGACGAAGGCAATGCCGCGCAGGTCTATGCGCTGATGCTGGAGCTCAACCGCGAGATCGGCACCAGCTTCATCCTGGTCACCCACGACACCCGCCTGGCGGCGCGGATGGATCGCACGCTGGTGCTGCACAACGGCGTGCTGCAGGAAAACCCGAAAGGCTGACTCCCCAGCTCCTCCCCCTGCGTAGGGGAGAGTGCTGTACTGGAATATCCGGGCGAGTGTGCAGGCACACGCCTACGCATCTTTCATCCACGTCGCCGCAATCGCCGCGCTAGGCTCGAACTCATCCAGGATGGAGCGGAGTGCGAGTCATGGCTCGAGTGGCGGCGATGCCCGCGTCAATCACGGCGGCATTGTCATTGCTGGCCGGTGTATTGCTGGTGCAATGGCTGCCGCATTTGCCGCCGCGCGGGTGGCTTGGTCTGCCGCTGATCGGCGCGTTGCTGCTGGCGTGGCGCCTACCGCGCGGGCGCTGGCTTGCATGGTCACTGTTCGGCATCATCTGGGCGGCATGGCATGGCGCGCTGGCGATGGACGCGCGTTTGCCGCGAGCGCTGGAAGGCCAGGACATCGCGGTGATCGGCAACATCATCGACCTGCCGCAGGTCGGCAGCGACGCCAGCCGTTTCATGCTGCAGGTGGATCAGGCCGCGCTGGATGGCACGCCGGTCGTGCTGCATGGTCGTGTGACGGTGTCCTGGTACGACGATGCGCCGCCGTTACAGGCCTGCACGCGCTGGCATCTGCTGCTGCGGCTGAAACGACCGCGCGGCTTGCTCGATCCCGGCAGTGCCGATAGCGAGCGTTCGGCGTTGGAACGCGGCATCGTCGCCACCGGCTATGTGCGCGACGATGCCGCCAATGCGCCGCTGACGGGCCCGCACTGGTGCGTCGATGGTGTGCGCGATGCGGTAGCTCGCGGCATCGCGGCGCGCGTGCATGACCCGCACGATGCAGCCTTGCTGCAGGCGTTTTCGGTGGGCGATACGCGCGGGTTGAAGCCACAGGATTGGGACGTCGCGCGCGCGAATGGCGTATCGCATCTGATCGCGATCTCCGGTTTCCATGTCGGTGTGGCGGCGGTGTTCGGTGTGTGGCTGGCGCTGCTGACTTACTGGCTATGGCCGCGGCTGGGACTGTGGCTGCCGCGGCCGCAGGCGCAGGCTGCCGCCGCGTTGCTGGTGGCCGGCATCTACAGCGCGTTGGCCGGATTCGGCCTGCCCACGGTGCGCACTTTGCTGATGATCGCGGTGGTGGCGTTGGCGCGTTGCAGCCGGCGCGGCAGCAGCGGCGCGCAGTCGCTGGCGTTGGCGATGATCGCGATCCTGCTGGTCGATCCGCTGGCGGTGCTGGCGGCCGGGTTCTGGCTGTCGTTCGTCGGTGTGTCGTTCCTGATGCTGTGCCTGCAGGCGCGCGGGCAAGGATGGCGCGCGTTCGTACACGAACTGTCGGCCGGACAATTGGTGATGACGGTGGCCTTGCTGCCGCTGACCCTGTGGTTTTTCGGACAAGCCTCGCTGGTGGGCGCGCTGTCCAACCTGATTGCGGTGCCGCTGGTCAGCTTCGTGATCGTGCCGTGCGCGTTGTTCGGCATGTTGCTGCTGGGGTTGTGCCCGCCGCTGGCCACGCCGGTGTTGTGGCTGGCCGCAAAATTGGCGCATGCGCAATGGTGGTTGCTGGAACGGATGGCCAGCTGGCCGGGTGCGCACTGGTATCTGCCGACGGTGCAGCCGTATGCGTTGCTGCTGGCGTTGCTGGGTGCGTTGTGGCTATTTCTGCCACGTGGCATGCCGCTGCGCTGGCTCGGTTTGCTGCTGTTCCTGCCGCTGCTGTGGCCTCCACGGCAGGTGCCGGCCGACGGCGCGTTTCAGGTATGGGTGCTGGATGTGGGACAGGGACTCTCCGTGCTGCTGCGCACCCGCGACCACGTACTTCTGTACGACGCCGGGGCACGCTATCCGTCGGGCTTCGATCTGGGCGAGGCGGTGGTGCTGCCGTCGATCCATGCGCTCGGCATCAGCCAGCTGGACATGCTGATGATCAGCCACGGCGACAACGATCATGCCGGCGGTGCCGAGGCGGTCGCGACCGAATTTCCGCAGGCGCAACGCTATGCTGGCGAACCCGCGCGCATGCACATCCCGATGCAGCAGTGCGTGGCCGGACAATCGTGGCAATGGGACGGCGTGCGTTTTCGCGTGCTGAGTCC
>DASZCB010000436.1:0-5048 GCA_035943575.1 Rhodanobacter sp.
CTGTCGACCCGCGTTACATCGTCGGCATGTACTGCGCCGGCAGCAAGAAAAAGCAAATCACCGAAGATCTTCGCATGATCGCGAAGTATATAAAAACGCCATACAAGGAAATGGAAAATGGAACAGCACACTCAGTCAAAAAATGCCGTCGCGCTGATGGCCGCTTTGTCGGAGATAGGAAATCATGCGTATGGCCGCGACGTGACGGCACTGAAGTACAAGCGGCTTTCTGCTGATGCGTTCGCGCCGCGCTATGCCACGGACGGCAGCGCGTGTTTTGATCTGATGGCCTGCACGCAGGGATCAATTGAGGCGGGCGACGCAAAGAACTTCAGCATCGGTCTTGCGTTTGAAATTCCGGCAACGCACGTCATGCTGATTTTTTCGCGCAGCGGCATGGGCGTCAACGACGGCCTTCGCCTGTCGAATTGCGTCGGCGTGATCGACTCCGACTACCGTGGCGAAGTAGGTGCCTGCCTGCGCAATGATGGCCGTTTTCATTATTCCGTCAAGCCAGGCGACCGCATCGCGCAGGCCATGCTTGTCCCGATTCCCTACGTCGCGCTGGTCGAAGTTGACGAACTGAGCGACACCGCGCGCGGCACTGGCGGACTCGGCTCGACGGGCAACTGATGGACGCCGCGCCGGTACGCGCCGAGGTCTGTGCCGGCGCGACTCACTTTTACAAGATCGGCACGCCGGCACCACCCTGGGCCAGCAAGATGGTCGAGGTATGCCGGATCGGAAAACACGTTTTCTTTGCGGAGAAACCACGCCATGAAGTGCCAGCAGTTCGCGCAACAACTCGGCCGCATCGAGCACCGTCACGGACACTCCACTAAGGCGAGCCGCGGCGTGCTGCAGTGCCTGGTGAATCGAGTTGGCGCGGCCTACGTGATCGCGCACGGGAAAATCGCCGGTTACCGCATGCCTGACGGCAGCATGGTTTGCCGCAAGCGTCGCTTCCCGCACATGGTTGCCGCAACGGCTGAGCTGCGCAGCATCGCGGCCGTGTCGAAGCACTCGCACATACCGGTACGTGCGTATGCCTGTCCCGACTGCAAGGGATTTCACCTGACATCGAGTGAATGAATTATTCGTGCTTAATGTGTATAAAATAATTCACTTATGCGAACGTCCAGTGTAGCATTACTGGACGTTTTGCATTTATGGGGATCGGTTGTGATCGACGCACGCACGGAAAGGCTGAAAACACTGATGGCAGCTCACAAGCTGACGCCCGCGCAGGTGGGCGACATGCTGGCGCGATCGCCGCAAACTGTGCGTTGCTGGCGCTGCCAGTGGGAGTCACGCGTCATACCAGAGCACACGCTTGCTGTGCTTGAAATGAAAATTAGTGCACAGATGGTGCATGCGTGAATTTGATTGATTTCGCAGCCATCTCGGCCAGCCTGGACGCGTATACCGTCGTTCCGCAATGGCTGCCGGATGGCAAAAAGCAGGGCCACGAATGGGTGGCTCGCAACCCGAACCGCGCCGACCGCTCGCCGGGTTCGTTTTCGGTCAACATGAAAACGGGCAAGTGGGCCGACTTCGCCGCTGGTGAGTCTGGTGGCGACTTGGTGTCGCTGTATGCCTACCTTGAGCACCACGGCGACCAGGGTGCTGCCGCACGCGATCTGCAGGACACGCACGCGGTGCGCATCGACCCGGCAACACGCCAGCAGGCCGCCGAGGCTGGCGTGCGAAAGATCGATGACGCCAAGCCGGTGCCGATCTTCCCTGTGCCGTTGACGGCGCCCGCGCCAGACTACAAACACTTCCGCTTCGGCGAGCCGACAGCCGTCTACACATACCGCGACGGTAAGGGCCGAACGCTGCTGCACGTCGTTCGCTTCGACCCTGAAGGCGTGCGCAAGCAGGTGGTGCCGCTGTCGTGGTGCAACGACCCGAAAAAGGGCGAGCGCTGGGCGTGGCGCGGCATCACATCGGGCAAGGTGCCGATGTATGGGCTGGATCTGCTGGCGAAGTACCCTGACGCTGATGTGTTGGTTGTCGAGGGCGAAAAGACCGCTGACGCGGCGAACGCGTGCCTGTCTGATGGCATGGTCGCGGTGTGCTGGCTCGGTGGGACTGCGCGCGCTGACAGCATCCACCTGAAGGCATTGCACGGCCGTCGTGTGACGCTGTGGCCTGACTTCGACGCACAGCGCGTGAAACCGACAGGCGGCGAAAAACCGGAAAGCATGCCGCTGCTGCCGCTGCAGGAACAGCCAGGCTTTCACGCGATGATGACCATTGCGGGCCAGCTGAAGGGGCACGCGCAGCTAACAATGGTCGGCTACTCGCCGGACAACTGGCCGCACGGCTGGGACATCGCCGACGGCTGGACGGCCAAACAGGTCGCCGACTATCTGGCCGAGAATGCCGGCGACCCGTGGGACATCGCCAGTGGGCGCAAGGTCACGCCAGAGCCAGGTGCGGAAGCGGAGCCGCCGAAGTTTGTCCCGCTCGGTGCGCCCGTCAACATTTACGGCTTCCCCGATGTGAGCGCAAAACAGGCGCCGCTCGGCACGCGCCCGAACGTCGCTTATCTCATGGGTGAATACGGCATCACCGCGCGTTACAACGAAATCAAGAAAGGCGTCGAGATGGATTTTCACAACCGCCATTTTTTCGGCGACACGAAGCAAGAAAACGCGCTGATCGAACTGACCAGCCTGTGCGCGAAAAACATGCTGCCAGCCAGCATGCTGCAGGGCTACGTGAAGAACATCGCGACCGACAACGCCTATTCACCAGTCCGCGACTGGATCGAGTCGAAGCCCTGGGACGGCGTTACGCGCATACCGGCGCTGCTGGCAACGCTGACCACGCCGGCCGAAAACGTGCCGCTGAAAAATGCGCTTGTCACGCGCTGGCTTATTTCGGCGGTCGCTGCAGCGTACCGCCCTCCTGATTTCGAATCGCACGGCGCGCTTGTTTTCACTGGGCCGCAGGGCAAGGGCAAAACGACATGGTTCCGCCGGCTGGCGCCGTCGAGCATGGGCGTGGTGATGGTCGGCGCATCGGTTGACCCCTCCGACAAAGACAGCGTGACGCGCGTGGTCGGGCACTGGATCGTCGAGCTGGGGGAGCTGGATGCGACATTTCGCAAGGCCGACATATCGAAGCTGAAGGCGTTCGTGACGCAGCCAGTCGACAAGCTTCGCCGGCCATATGACCGCCTGGAATCGGAATACAAGCGGCAAACCGTGTTCGGTGGATCGGTCAACGAAGACCGCTATCTGGTCGACGACACGGGAAACCGGCGGTGGTGGACGGTGCCAGTGTCGGCCGTCGACTACCTGCACACGATCGACATGCAGCAGCTGTGGGCGGAAGTGCTCGGCAGGTTCAAGGCGGGCGAACAGTGGTGGTTGACTGCTGACGAAACGGCGCTGCTGAACGCGCTGAACGAAGAGCACGAAGCGGTTGACCCGGTTAAGGAAATGATACAGCGGCGGTTTGATTTTTCGGATACATCGAAGCTGCGCCGCGAAGAACTGACCGCATCCGAAGTGCTTCAGATTATCGGGTTTGACAAGCCGAACAAGGTACAGGCGACGCACGCCAGCAAGGTGCTTCGCGAGCTAACCGGGAAGGTCGCCAGACGCACCAACAGCGGGCGCCTGTTCGATATGCCGAGGCGAGTAGGGGGCGTGCGTGAGCCTTTCTAACGTGATCCTTATCGACGGCCGCAGCGTGCGCAGCGACAGCGAGGCATGGCGCGCGGAGTGCGAGGCGAGGGCTGTGCTGCGGATGCGTTCGCGTGACGCGAGGCGGGCATGGTTGCTGAAGGTGGAACAGCGGCGCGGAGCCGAAAGCAAGGATCGTTTGTACCGCGATGTCATGTTGCTTTGGCGACATGCCAAAAGAACTTAACGTTACACGCGTAACGAATGAAAATCACTTCAACGATAACGAAGTTTGGTGCCGGCAGGTACCGGTCAGTGATCGGCAGTCGGACGATGGATGGCCTTCGGCGAGCTGATCATGACAAATCGATCTGGATGATCTGAATTCACTGGGTCATTACAACAGAGTGCGAGCTGGGTCAGTGAGTAGCGCGCACACACCTTGTCTGGCTGCATCATCTGTCCACCCACCACCAAGCCTCGCTCGTTCAACGTCAAGATGTGCATGTCTTCAGAGTTAAATCTACCAATTCAAAGCGCACTGACCGCGCCATCGGGTGTTACCGAATAACTTCCGTGTCGATGGACCCATGGGCAAACATCGTTAGCTACGTCATCACAAAATTTTAGCAGTTCCTGAGGCTCCCCGTTCAGCGCCATGGAATAACAGTCAAATAAGTATTTTAGTTGGTCAGGGATGGCGGCGCTCAGCCACTCGATCATAACATCGGACCTACATACCCAGCCAAACTGGCGCAAGGAAATGGCTCCCAAGATTGCCTCTACCAATTCAGCATAATAAATAGATCGAATCGGCCCTGATACGAGTCGCGTTCGACGTAACTTAGACATTAAGTTTAATTTAAGTTTACCCCATCCACTAAAATCTCCAGGGGAGGTATATATAGACCGAGCTAAGCGTTGAACACTTTGAGCTTCCTCATTACCACACATAAAGACACCCTCGCTAAATGCTTTGATGTGAAAGCAAGTTCGTTCGGCTCGCTCAATGCTTATACTCCTCACTAAAGACTTCAGACTAACGACGTGAATATCAATTCTATGCCCGTCGTTCAACCACCAATCATGAAGACCGGGATGGTATCGTTCGGCAATTACAAATACATCAAAATCAGATTCTTCCGTGGCGCCGCCGTTAACCCGGGAGCCAAAAAGCAATACTCCTTCCAGACGGGGATACAGCTTCACGAGCGTCGAAGATAACCAGTGCTGATACTGCATACGAATCGCATCGGCAACATTTTCAACATCGGCAATGCGGGTGTGCATAAAATTACTAGTATTCATTTTCCAAATCCGACTCAGTTTGAATTTTCCAAGATTGCTTTTGATTACTCACTTTTGCTAAAACGGACAGTGAGAGGAATATGGCTTACCGCAGCAAATCCA
>DASZCB010000437.1:0-2573 GCA_035943575.1 Rhodanobacter sp.
CCAACAACGACAACTGAGCACCACGCAAGCGTGAATGACGTCTCGGCGCTTTATCTCGGACTGATCTCCGGCACCAGCGCGGACAGCATCGATGCCGTGCTGGTCAGTTTCAGTCGCGGCACGCCCCAGATTCAGGCCACACATGCTCATCCGTGGCCGTCCGCCCTGCGCGAACGCATGCTGGCACTGGCGCAAGGCGAAACCGCGCTGGACCTGGATGCCTTTGGACGGCTGGACGTCGAAATCGGTCAGCACTTTGCCGACGCCGCCGTGCACCTGCTCGAGCACAGCGGCATCCCGGCAACGGCTGTTCGGGCGATCGGATCGCACGGCCAGACCGTGCGCCATCGTCCCACCGGTGAATACCCGTTCACGCTGCAACTGGGCGATCCGACCACGATTGCCGAACGTTGCCGCATCGACGTGGTGGCAGATTTCCGACGTGCTGACCTCGCCGCCGGCGGGCAGGGCGCACCACTGCTGCCGGCATTGCACGCGATGCTGCTGGCCCGACCGGGGCATGCGCGGGTGGTGCTCAATCTCGGCGGCATTGCCAATATCACCGTGTTGGGCGCCGACGGCAGCGTGCGCGGTTTCGATACCGGCCCGGCCAACGGCCTGCTCGATGCCTGGTGCCTGCGTCATCGCGGCGAACCGTTCGACCGCGACGGCACGTTTGCGGCGAGTGGCCAGATCGATCCGGAACTGCTGGATGCCATGCTGGCCGACCGCTATTTTGCGTTGCCGCCGCCGAAGAGCACGGGCCGCGAACACTTCCACCTGGACTGGCTGGCCACGCATGCGCCACTGGCGGCGTTGAGCCCGGTCGACGTGCAGGCCACCTTGCTGGAACTCACCGCGCGCAGCGTCGCCAGCGCGATCATGCAGCACGCGCCGGACGCGGAAGAAGTGCTGGCTTGCGGTGGCGGCGTGCACAACGGCGCGCTGATGCGGCGACTGGACGAACTGCTGGCGCCACGCACGCTGGACAGCACCGCCCGGCACGGCATCGATCCGGATTTTCTCGAAGCCACCGCGTTTGCCTGGCTGGCGCGACAGCGCCTGCTCGGCCTGCCCGGCAATCTGCCGGCGGTAACCGGTGCACGCGGACCGCGGGTGCTGGGTGCGATTTATTCCGCGCCGCTCGCCGCAGCTCCATAACGGATACTTTCCGGCGCCAGTTGGGTCGGGCGGGTCTGCGCCAAGGCACGCAGCGCCTCCTGGAACACGCCTTGTTCCACCGCCTCCCAGTGGCCATCGAGTTCCGTCTGCGGCTCGCGCAAGGTTTCGCTGAGCTGCTGCGCGGGCGACATGCCCAAGCCATTGCGCAAGGCGTTCAGAAGCACGTCATTGATCGACCACTGCCGATCCCTCGCCAGCGCCTTGATGCGCTCGACCAGCAGGTTGTCGACGTGTTGCAAGATCATGTCCGGCATAAGCGTCACTCCGTGTTGCACATGCCCCTATGCGACCGAATGTTTGCACAGCCACGGCGAAGCCAGGCAGCCGTGACTGCGATTTCGTGGATGATTTGGCAATTCCATTGTGAACACCGCCACGCCGGCATGGCGCCTGCCGCTTACCGACGCAGTGGGTTAAGCCGCCTCCACCGCCGCGCGCGCACGTTCGAGAGCGCGAAAACGTGGTGACAGATACGCGAACAGCACCATGGCGGGCAGGATCGACATCACCGTGATGATGAAATATTCGCCATAGCCGGTCGCTGCCACGATGCCCCCGGCAAAGAAACCGAGCACCTTGCCGGGAAGGTTGACCAGCGAACTCAACAGCGCGTATTGGGTTGCCGTGTGCTGCTTGTTGACCAGCGACGACAGGAACGCCACCGTCGGCGGCCCCAGCAGGCCCTCGGCAAAGTTCTGTCCGGAAATAGCCACGCCCAGCATCATCAAATTGCCGTGGTGACCGAGCAACAGCAAGTACAACAGGTTGCTGCAGCTTTCCAACACAATGGCTATGCCGAGGATTCGCCACACGCCCCAGCGCGCCACCGCGGCCCCGCCCACGAATGCGCCAGCGATGCCGATCCAGACCCCGTAAATCTTGGTGACCGCGCCGATTTCCGTCTTGGAAAAACCCATATCGCGATAGAACGGGCTCATGACGCCGCCGACGATCGCCTGCTCGGGAATCTTGAACAGCAGGATGAACAACACGATGAGGGCTGCGATGGTCCAGCGGTAACGGCGAAAGAAGTCAGCAAACGGATCGATCACACTGTCGCGCATCGCCTCGCGCCACGACGAAGGCAGCCTGCGGCGCACCTCCGGCTCATGCATCACGAGGGTGGTGATAACCGGCACCACCATCAGGGCGGCCATCAGTGCATAGACCGTGGTCCATGCCATGTGATCGGCCAGAATCAGCGCCAGGGCGCCGGCAGCGAGCAAGCCGAGGCGATAGCCCAGCGAATAAGTGGCGACCAAGGCGCCTTGTGCCGACATCGGTGCGATCTCGATGCGGTAGGCATCGATGGCAATGTCCTGCGTGGCACCCATGAAAGCGACAAACAGCGTCGCCGCCACGAAGGGCGCCAATTGATGCGGCGTCAGCAC
>DASZCB010000438.1:0-1647 GCA_035943575.1 Rhodanobacter sp.
TTGCTGGAAGAAGGCATCTACGTCACCGGTTTCTTCTATCCGGTGGTGCCGCAGGGTCAGGCGCGCATCCGTACCCAGATGAGCGCGGCGCATACCCGCGAACATCTCGATCATGCGATTGCCGCGTTCACCAAGATCGGCCGGAAATTGGGCGTGATCGGCAGCTGATACCCAGCGCTTGCGGAAACGACTTCAGCCTCGATGTTCTGGCGCTCTCATCGGCCATGCCTGGAGTATCGTGGCTGAAGTCGTATCCATAAAAAGCAGATGCCGGATCCCGGCATCTGAAGAGACTATTTGCGGGTATCGAGTGCATTGACCTCTTCGGCGCTCAACCGTCGCCACTGCCCCTTCGCCAGTTCACCCAACGCCAGTGGCCCGATCGCGACCCGGATCAGACGCAGCACATCAAAACCCAGCGCCGCCAGCAGGCGCCGGATATGCCGGTTGCGGCCTTCGTCCAGTACCACTTCCAGCCACGCGTTCTTTTCGCCGGCACGCAACAGCGTCGCCCGCCGCGCCTTCAGCAGATCGCCAGCATCGTCGATGCCCGCCTGCATCGCCGCCAGTATGGTCACATCCGGCTGGCCTGCCACCTGCACGTGGTAGGTCTTTTCCAGATGCGTGGCCGGATCGGTGATGCCAGCGGCCCAGGTAGTGTCGTTGCTCAGCAGGAGCAAGCCCTCGCTGGCCTTGTCCAGGCGACCCACCGGACCCAGCCACGGCAGTCCGGCAGCGGCCAGCGCGGTATAGACCGTATCGCGGCCCTGCTCGTCGGCCGCACTGACAACCAGCCCACGCGGCTTGTTGAATACGACATGGATGCATTCGGCGGATTTCACCGCGTGGCCATCGACGGCGACCTGCTGTTGGCCGATCAGCGTCGGATGATACGGGTCGCGTACGACGCGTCCGTCCAGGCTGACGCGACCGGCGCGTATCCACTGCTCTGCCTGACTGCGCGAACAGGCGCCCAGCTTGGACAACACACGTGCCAACCCATGCCGTGGTGGGTAAGCCGTGGATACAGCGGAACGTGCGGAATGAAAAGGTGGGCGAGTCATCCCGCTAGCGTATAAGCCGGAGCCGCGGCACGACAAGGATCATGATGATTTGAGTGGATCAAACCTGATCCTGTGCGGCGATACATGGGAGCTGTTTCGACAGGCAAAAAAAACCCGGCCGAAGCCGGGTTTTTTCATGTTGCTTTACTTAACCGCGATTCGATTACTGCTTGACCTGCAGTTCCGTACGACGGTTCTGCGCGCGACCACCGTCCGTGGCGTTGTCGCCAATCGGATCGTTCTTGCCATGACCGATCGGGCCTTCCAGGCGGCTGGCGTCGATACCGTGGCTGGTCAGGTAGCTGTACACGATCTGTGCACGGCGCTCCGACAGGCTCTGGTTGTACGCATCCGTACCCTTCGAGTCAGTGTAGCCAGCAACCGTCACATGCACCTGCGGGTAACGCTGCAGGGTGTCGACGGCCTGATCCAGAACCGACAGCGAGTCCTTGGTCGGCTCGGCCAGCGACTTGGCGATGTTCGTCTCACCCTTCTTCGGGCGATCGAACTTGAAGTTCACGCCGCGCAGGTCGATGACGACCTTCTGCGGGCAACCGTCCGGACCCACAACCGTGCCTTCCGG
>DASZCB010000439.1:0-2286 GCA_035943575.1 Rhodanobacter sp.
ATCTGCTGGAAATCGCCCAGCGTGGGCTCGCGCTCAAGCCCAAGCGGCTGCCGTCGTGGCTGTTCTACGACGAACGCGGCTCCGCCCTGTTCGAGCAGATTTGCGAACAGCCGGAGTATTACCTCACCCGCTGCGAAATCGAGCTGATGACCGAACACGCCGGCAGCATCGCCGATGCTTTGGGCGGTGACGTGCGGCTGGTCGAATACGGCAGCGGCAACGCGCAGAAGACCGGCATGCTGCTGCAGCATCTGCATGCGCCAGTGAGTTATGTGCCGGTCGAGATTTCGCCTGAACCGCTACGACAGAGTGTCCAGCGGCTGGCCATGGAATTTCCGCAACTGCCGCTGCAGCCGTTATGCGGCGACTTCAGCAAGCCGTTGCGGCTGCCGATACCGCCACGTGCACCGCGACGCACGGTGGTGTATTTCCCAGGTTCGACCATCGGCAATTTCGAGAATCGTGAAGCGGCCATGCTGCTGCGCAAGATGCGCAACGAGATGGGTGATGGCGGCGGCATCCTGATCGGGGTGGATCTGAAGAAAGATCCTGCGTTGATCGAAGCGGCCTACAACGATCGCGCCGGTGTCACCGTGGCATTCACGCTCAACATGTTGACTCGACTGAACCGCGAGATCGGCAGCAACTTCGAGCTGTCTGCGTTCGCGCATCGGGCGCACTACAACCCGATGGCCGGACGCATCGAGACACATATCGTCAGTCGTCGCGAGCAGCAGGTGAAGGTCGGGCGCGTGAACGTGACGTTCCGCGAAGACGAAGCCATGCATGTCGAATACAGCTGCAAGTATTCGCTGGCTGACTTTGCCGGCCTGGCCGCACGGGCCGGGCTGGCCGTGCAGCAGGTATGGACCGATCCGGAGCAGATGTTCAGTCTGCAATATCTGGTACGTGCCAGCACGCTGGCGCGCTGAAACCCTGAGTGCTGACGGCAGATCGAGGCGTGTATCGCACACCCCGATCTGCGCGATTCTTCAGAACGTCTTACTTCACGCCGTACAGTGCTCGCACGTCGCGGGTCATTGCCGCTTGACTGTCGGCGCGCGCATAGAACATGTGGCCGCCGGGATATTCCTTCACCTGCACGCGGGTCGGGTCGCCCATTGCCGGGATCTGGTCGACGATCAGCACCGAGGCCATGAACGGGCAGGACAGGTCATCCCAGCCGTGCACGATCAGCACGCGCAAGCCAGGATCATTCGCGACCGCTTCGCGCAGTTGCGACACCGAGCCCTTGTTCGCGTCGTCGTCTTCATGCCACAGCTTGTTCACCTCGTAACTGAGCGCGTTGTAGCGGCCGTCGACTTTCCAGCCGACCGTCTGCGTGACGAAGTTGACCATCGCGCTGGTGGTAGGCGCGATGATGCCGTTGAGGATCGGATCGCCGGTACGCTGGTGCGGCGCGTACGGGAACGGATCCCAGGCGGTGACGTTGGAGTCGTAGCGGCTGCCCAGCTTGCCTTCGGCGCGATACACCTCGCGCAGGTAGGCCTGGGTCTCCAGCCGGCCACCGGAGCGCTTCACGAACAGCGGATCGAGCCCGGTCAGCGTAGCCACCTTGTTTACGACGCGATCGGTCGCCTGCGGATCGGAACGGCCCTTCATCAGGTCGCTGGCGTATTCGCCGCGGGTGTAGTCGATGATCGGCGCCATCGTCTCGCTAGTGAGTTTGTGTTCGCGCTCCAGATGCGCGGCAGCGATCGAGGGCAGCGTGAGCATCCACGGCAGCGGCGAGACGTCTTCGTCATCCGACGCGGCCGGGTCGAGGTACGGCGACAGCAGCACCACGCCGTTCATGGCCACGCCGAGCTGGGTCTGCAGGTAGTCGGTGATGCGCGGGCCGCGGAAACCGCCGTAGCTTTCACCGACCAGGTATTTGCGCGAGGTCATCCGGCCGTTCTTGACCAGCCAGTCGTAGACGATGCGCGAGAGGTACTTGATGTCGGTGTCGGTGCTGTAGAACTGCTTGGTCGCTTCCTTGTCGTCGACCAGCGCGCGGCTGTAGCCGGTGCCGACCGGATCGATGAACACCAGGTCGGTGAAGCCCAGCCAGGTGCCGGGATTGTCGTGCAGCGTCGCCGGCGCCGATGGCGTGTCGCCCTCAACGCCGAAGTTCACCTTCTTCGGCCCGATCGCACCGAAGTTCAGATATACCGACGATGCGCCCGGGCCGCCGTTGAGCGCGAACGTCACCGGCCGATCCTTGCCGGGCATCGTGTAGGTGGTGAACACCACTTCACCGGTGATCTCGCCCTTCTCGTCGCGCAC
>DASZCB010000440.1:0-9123 GCA_035943575.1 Rhodanobacter sp.
TGGCGCGATCCGGCATCGCGACAGTCTGGGCAACGTGGCCGACATCCGTTCCGGCGAGGTGAACTGGATGACTGCCGGCCGCGGCATCGTGCATTCGGAGCGCACGCCGCCGGACGAGCGTCGCGACGGGCAGGTACTGCACGGCGTGCAGATTTGGGTGGCGCTGCCGCAGGCCGACGCCGAGATCGCGCCGGAATTCCATCATCATGATCGCGATGCGTTACCCAGGATGCGCCAGCCAGGCATGGAGGCGGTGCTGATTGCCGGCAGCGCGTACGGGCAGCAATCGCCGGTCAAGGTGTTTGCCCCGATGTTCCTGCTTGAGGTGCAGCTGGCTGCCGGTGCCGAGCTGGCGTTGCCGCTGGAGCATGTCGAGCGCGGTGTCTTTGTCGTCGATGGTGCGGTTCGCTGGGGCGATCTGGATGTTGCTGCCACACAGATGGCGGTGCAGACCGGGCCTTCGGCACCATCGCTGCGCGCACACGCGGCCAGTCGGTTGTTGCTGTTCGGCGGCGCGCCACTGGATGGCGAGCGGCACCTGTGGTGGAACTTCGTCGCCAGCACGCACGAGCGCATCGAGCAGGCCAAGGTCGACTGGCAGGCGCAGAGTTTCGGCAAGGTGGCGGGCGACGAGGACGAGTTCATTCCGTTGCCGGAATAACCATCAACCGTGGAGTCACCGATGGCCAGCTTCAGCAGCTTCGCCGAGTTCTACCCGTTCTACCTGAGCGAGCACAGCAACCGCATCTGTCGTCGCTTGCACTTCATCGGCAGCAGCCTGGTGATCGCGGTGGTCGTGCTGGCCGTGCTGAGCGGTCAGCCGCGCTGGCTGTGGCTGGCGCCCGTGGCCGGTTATGGCTGCGCCTGGATCGGCCATTACGGTTTCGAGAAGAATCGCCCGGCCACGTTCAAGCACCCGCTGTACAGCCTGCTCGGCGACTGGGTGATGTACGGGCAGATGCTGCGCGGCAAGATCCGCTTCTGAGCGCGTTCAGCGATATTGCTGGTGGCAACTCTTGCAGGTGCCGCCGATCGGCTTGATCGCTGCAGCCAGCGCCGCACAATCGGCGGGCGCGGCCTGCACGGCCTGCTGCAGGTGAGTCTGCAACTCGCCGGCCTTGTCACTGAAGCTCTTCTCGTCGATGCCGAACACCGGCACGATGTCGGTGGCGGTGGACTGCAGGCGCTCCAGGTGATGCTGGATCTTGGCCGCGTCGCACTGCTTCGCCTTCAGCGCATGGCTCAGTTCGCCCATGTGATAGCCCATCGTTTCCATCACCGCTTTCGGCATCGGATTGCGTGCGCTGAGCGTATTCATGACTTGAACCGTGCCGAGCACGCCAATCACCAGTCCCAGCAAGATCATGAGAGCAACGCGCATCGGTACGATTCCATGGCTGACGAAGGTGGCGGCAAGGATAACCCGCGTCGATGCCGTGCGCGATAAAATGGCGGTCACACCGCAGCAAGGCAGGCCAGTGATACCCGCAAACACGATCACCTACGCAACCGGCAGCATGCCGGCATGAGCGAGATGCAATTTCCGGCCGAGCGTTTTGCCGGCATCGAACGTCTCTACGGTACCGGCAGCGTGGCCACGCTGGCGCGTGCGCACGTCTGCGTGATCGGTGTCGGCGGCGTGGGCTCGTGGGCGGCCGAGGCGCTGGCGCGCAGCGGCGTCGGCCGGCTCACCCTGATCGACGCGGACGAGGTCTGCGTGTCCAACACCAACCGCCAGTTGCATGCGCTGGACGGCGAGTACGGCAAACCCAAGGTCGGCGTGATCGCCGCACGCGCGCATGCGATCAACCCGACGATCCGGCTGGAGGCGATCGAGCGATTTCTTACGCCATCCACGCTGGACGAGTTGCTCGATCGCGGCTACGACGTGGTGCTCGATGCCTGCGACGCGTTCCGGGTAAAGCTGGAGACGATCGCGTGGTGTCGTCGGCGCAAACTGCCGATCGTCAGTGTCGGTTCGGCGGGCGGGCGTACCGATTCGACCCAGATCCGTGTACGCGACCTGTCGCGTACCGAGCACGACGCGATGTTCAGCCTGATCCGCAAGAAGCTCCGCACCGATTTTAACTTTCCGCGCAATCCCGATCGCTACTTCGGCGTTTCAGCCGTCTATTCGCTGCAGAACGTGCAGTATCCGCAGCCCGACGGCACGGTGTGCGGCAATCGTCCGCCGGGTGGCGATGCGTTGAATCTTGCCTGTGGCGGCGGCCTTGGCGCGGCCACCCATGTCACTGGTGCGTTCGCGTTCGCGGCTGTTGGCAAGGTGCTGGAGAAGTTGCTGGGGAGCTAGAGACTCCCTCTCCCTCAACGGTGTTGTCGTTAGGGGAGAGGGCTGAAAGTGTCACCAACCCATGTAATGGCCGCCATTGATCGCCAGGTTCGCGCCGGTGATCCAGCTCGCCTGTTCGCCGACGAAGAACGCCACCGCGTGGGCGATTTCATCGGGCCGGCCGAGACGGCCGACCGGGATCTGCGCCACGATCTTCTCGCGCACTTCCTCGGGCACCGCCATCACCATGTCGGTGCCGACGTAGCCGGGCGAAACCGTGTTCACCGTGATGCCGAACTTCGCATTCTCCTGCGCCAGCGAAATGCTGAAGCCGTGCATGCCGGCTTTGGCCGCGGCGTAGTTGGCCTGGCCGTACTGGCCCTTCTGGCCGTTGATCGAGCTGATCTGCACGATACGGCCCCACTTGCGCGCGCGCATGCTTTCGATCACCGGGCGGGTGACGTTGAAGCAGGCGTTCAAATTGGTGTTCACCACGTCCATCCACTGTTGGTAGGTCATTTTGTGGAAGGTGGTGTCGCGGGTGATGCCGGCATTGTTGATCAGGATATCCACCGGCCCGCATCTTTCCTCAATCTCGCGGATCATCACCTCGCAGGCCACCGGATCGCAGACATCGCCCTGCACCATGCACACGTCGATGCCGTCCTTCGCCATGTCCTTATGCCATGCATCGGCCTTGGCCTGATCGCGGTAGTTGGTGACTACCCGATGTCCCTGGCCGGCCAGATAGCGAATGATCGCGCTGCCGATGCCGCCGGTGCCGCCTGTGACCAATGCCGTGCGCTGCGTCATGTCCTTGTATCTCCTGTGAAGGTGAGGCGGAGGCTGTCGCGCCGGAGCATGACAAGTCAATGTTGCAACCGTTGCCGTGCATGCCGGCCCGCATGTGCATTTATAGCGTTTCAGGCCGCAGAGTAACCGCTGCAGTGCGGCAAAACGGCGGGGTCAAAATCCGCCAGGGCCTGCGTCAGCAGATCGTCTGCATTCGACGCCACGGCCGGCACCGGCAACTGCAGGAACGCCAGCGCACGGCGCAATGCCGGCAGCGGGTCGGCAGGATCGACCGGGAAAGCCTGCTCGGATTTGGACAGCTTGCGGCCGTCGGCATCCAGCGCCAGCGGCAGGTGGCGATAAGCCGGTGTCGGCAGGCCCAGACAGCGCTGTAGCCAGATCTGCCGCGCGGTGGAATCGAGCAGGTCGTGTCCGCGCACCACCTCGGTGATGCCTTGATACGCATCGTCGACCACGCAGGCGAGCTGGTACGCGTAAAACCCCTCGACCCGGCGTATCACGAAATCGCCGTCCTGCACGCGCAGGTGCTGCCGTTGCGGGCCCTGCAGCGCATCGTCGAATGCGATCTCGATGTCCGGCACGCGCAGACGCCATGCCGGCGGAAGGGCGGGATCAGGCGCAGCGATGCAGCGGCCATCGCGGTGGATTCCGTTCGCCCCGGCCAGCTCGCTGCGGCTGCACCAGCACGGGAATACCAAGCTCGCCGCGCGCAACTGCTCGAAGGCCGCGTCGTAAGCGTCGATGCGTTGCGACTGGAACAGTGGCGCCGCATCGCCCACCAGACCGAACGCCGGCAGCGCGGTCAGAATGCTGGCCGCTGAGCCAGGCACCTCGCGCGGCGGGTCGATATCCTCGACGCGCAGCAGCCACTGGCCTCCGGCATGCCGCGCGCATAGCCAACTACCCAGCGCGGCGACCAGCGAGCCGAAATGCAGGTATCCGGTAGGCGAGGGGGCGAAGCGTCCGCGGTAGCTCATTGGCGTATTTTAAGTATGGTTATCCGCAAGCTTTCACCGACGCGGCGCGGTAGCCGCTCAGTCCATTTGGTAAAGCGGATACAGGCTGGATTCTTCGCGTTCGATACGCTGGGTAAGCAGGCCACCAACCGTTTTATAGTCCTGGGAGAACTGCTCGCGATCGGCCACGCCGAACTCCGATACCTGGTATTTCTTGACGAAGCCGACCGCGCCGCGGGCGATGGTGTTCATTTCACGCCGGAAGTCGCGCATCAGTTCGGCGTTGTGCAAGTCGTCGGCCAGGCTCTGCTCAAGATAGGTGTAGAAGCGCACGTTCTCAGTGAGGAGGTGTGCTTCGAAACGGGTCTTGAAGTTGATCAGCTCGCTGCGGATCTCGGTGAACCGGCCCAGCTGGTGCAAATCGCCCAGGCGCTGGTATTGCGCTACCAGTTCACTGTGATCGTGCTTGAGCGAAGCTACCAGCGACGGGTCGTAGCTGATGGTGCGTGATGAAGCATATGCCGGCTGACGAGCCGATGAATCGTTGCCGTTTGTGCTTTTGCTTCCAAACAGCTTGCTGAACAGTCCCATGCTCGTCCCCCCGAGATGATGAATACAAAGCGACGTTGCATGCACCGATCGGGCTGGCCTTCATGCATTCCATCGCTTGCCACTTGCCGACGGCAATCCTAGCGGATATTCGTGCGCATGGGCGGTGCTCGTGAGCTCGTCATTTCCGGCCTGTGTGCTAGATCGCGATATCGCCCGCCGCCCTTGAAACAACAGCGCGGCGCCCCGAATCTTGTGCTGCGGCCGGTGCCGCATTTTCTTTCGAGACTGCCTGAGAGACTGCCATGCGCCGTATAGCGCTTTTCATCGCCACCAACCTTGCCGTTCTGCTGCTGCTGAGCATCGTCTGCCAACTGTTTGGTATCGACCAGATGGCTGCCGCCCGCGGTTACGGTGGCATGGGCGGGTTGCTGGCTTACGCTGCCGTGTTCGGCATGGGCGGCGCCTTCATCTCGCTGGCGATGTCCAAGATGATCGCCAAGTGGACCACCGGCGCGCGGGTGATCACCCAGCCGCAGAACGACGCCGAGCGCTGGCTGGTCGATACCGTGCGCCGCCACGCGCAGAACGCCGGCATCGGCATGCCCGAGGTGGCGATCTACGACGCGCCGGAGATGAATGCGTTCGCCACCGGCATGACCAGGAACCATGCGCTGGTCGCGGTCAGTTCCGGCCTGCTGCAACAGATGGATCGCGAGCAGGTCACCGCCGTGCTCGGTCACGAGATCGGCCACGTGGCGAACGGCGACATGGTCACGCTGACCCTGATCCAGGGCGTGCTGAACACGCTCGTGATCCTTGCTGCACGTATCGTCGGCCGGCTGGTCGACAGCTGGATGTCCGGCGGTCGCGACGACAGCCGTGGCGGCGGTGGCATCGGCTACTTTGTGGTGGTGATGGTGCTGCAGGTGGTGTTTGGCCTGTTCGCCTCGATGGTCGTGGCCGCGTTCTCGCGCTGGCGCGAGTTCCGCGCCGATGCGGCGGGTGCCAAATTTGCCGGTCGCGGTGCGATGATCTCCGCGCTGCAGCGTCTGCAGGCCAACCACGGCGAAAGCACCTTGCCGAACACGATCGCCGCGTTCGGCATCTCCGGCCCGCTGGCTGACGGTTTCAAGAAGCTGTTCATGAGCCATCCGCCGCTGGAAGAACGCATCGCCGCGCTGCAGAACGCCAGCTAGGCATGGCCAACCAGCTGGACATGGTTAAACCGTACACTTCCAACTCCGTCATTCCGGCGCAGGCCGGGATCGCTCTACCGCTCTTATATCCTTGTGTGTTGCCGTCGCCAGGTTCCAGCCCGCGCCGGAATGACCAGCCAATGCACTCAACATCAACGCATCAACGGAACATTCACGCATGAACGCACCCGCCGAAACCCGCAAATTCGAAGCCGAAGTCGCCCAGGTGCTGCACCTGGTCACGCATTCGCTGTACTCGCACAAGGAGATCTTCCTGCGCGAGCTGATTTCCAACGCCTCCGACGCCTGCGACAAGCTGCGCTTCGAGTCGATCGCCAAACCCGAGCTGATGACCGGCGACAGCGAGCTGCATATCGACGTGAGCTGGAATCCGGATGCGCGCACCATCACCATCCGCGACAACGGCGTCGGCATGAACCGCGACGAGGTGGTGGCGAACATCGGCACCATCGCCAGCTCCGGCACCAAGCGCTTTCTCGAAGCGATGTCGGGCGAGCAGAAGGCCGATGCGCGGTTGATCGGCCAGTTCGGCGTGGGCTTCTATTCCGCCTTCGTGGTTGCCGACAAGGTCACCGTCATCACCCGCCGCGCCGATGCGCCGGCGAGCGAAGGCGTGAAGTGGGAGAGCGACGGCAAGGGCGAGTATTCGCTGGAGCAGGTCGAACAGGCCGAGCGCGGCACCGCCGTGATCCTGCACCTGAAGGCCGACGAGGACGAGTTCCTCAAGCGCTGGCAGTTGCGCTCGTTGATCACCAAGTACTCTGACCACGTCGCCTTTCCGATCCGCATGCCGGTCGAGAAAGACGGCAAGCCGACCGACGAATTCGAAACCATCAACGCCGCTTCGGCGCTGTGGACCAAGCCGAAGTCGGAGATCAGCGACGCGGACTACCAGAGCTTCTACAAGGCGCTCGGCCACGATTTCAACGACGCGCTGGCGTGGACGCACAACCGCGTCGAGGGCAGCCAGAGCTTCACCACCTTGCTGTACATCCCGTCGCAGCCGCCGTTCGACCTGATGATGGGCGGCCGCGACGAGCGCAAGGGGCTGAAGCTCTACATCAAGCGCGTCTTCATCATGGACGCGGCCGAAGAGCTGCTGCCGAACTACCTGCGTTTCGTGCGCGGCGTGGTCGATGCCGATGACCTGCCGCTCAACGTGAGCCGCGAGATCCTGCAGCAGAACCGCCAGCTCGACCGCATCAAGTCCGCCTGCGTGAAGCGCGTGCTCGACCTGATCGAGAAGCTGGCCAAGGACGAGCCGGAGAAATTCGCCACCTTCTACAAGGCGTTCGGCAATACGCTCAAGGAAGGCATCAGCGAGGACGCCAACAATCGCGAGCGCATCGCCAAGCTGCTGCGCTTCGCTTCCACGAAAGGCGAGGGCAGCGCGCAGACCGTCTCGTTCGACGACTACATCGGCCGCATGCCGGTGGGCCAGGACACGATCTGGTTCATCACCGCCGATAGCTACGCCGCCGCCATCGGCAGCCCGCAGCTGGAAGCGTTCAAGGCCAAGGGCACCGAAGTGCTGCTGATGTCCGACCGCATCGACGAATGGATGCTCGGCAGCTTGAGCGAATACAGCGGCAAGAAACTGCAGAACGTTGCCAAGGGCGAACTGCCGCTGGACGAGGCCGACAAGGCCAAGCAGGAAGAAGCCACCAAGGAAGCCGAGCCGCTGCTGAAGAAGCTCAAGGATCTGCTCGGCGACCGTGTCGGCGACGTACGCGTCTCCGCCCGTCTCACCGATTCGCCGTCCTGCCTCGCGCTGAGCGACTACGAAATGGCCCCGCATATGGCCCGCCTGCTGCGCGAAGCCGGGCACGACATGCCGGACAACAAGCCGACGCTGGAAATCAATCCGCAGCATGCGTTGCTGAAGCGCGTGGAAGCCGAATCCGACGAGGCGAAGGCAAAAGATCTGGCCACGCTGTTGCTGGAACAGGCGGAGCTTGCGGCGGGTGCACAGCTGCCGGATCCGTCGGCGTTTGTGCAGCGGATGAATCGGGTGTTGCTGGGGTGAGGCGCGGCGCGTCTCGCTGATATGAAGAGGCCCGCCATCTGGCGGGCTTTTTCTGCCGACATCCTCGACAACTCGTCATCCCACCGCCCCGGTAACCCATCACCCGTCATCCCGGCGAAGACCAGGATCGCTTTGTGTCTTCATCACGTTTTTACGGTGAGCAGAGCTTTCGAACCGCGGCGCGGCTCGAGTTACTTTCTCTTTGCGTCATTCGTACGTTTGCGTAAACAGCGTAGGGTCCGCCGCGCCAGGTCGCAGAGCCTTGACGTATGCGTCGAAGTACTTCAGCAACTGGTCGGACTCTGAGCTTGATAGCGGTATATCGGTCAATGAATACCGTGGTGCGGCATCTGCTGCATGGCTGCGCGCGGCGCAGATTAGTCGATGCGTGTCGATACGCGGCGCAAAGGCGGCCGCCGTGATTTCTACATTAGCGATGCTGCAGGTGGATTCAACAATTGCGCCAGTGAAGACGATCCGTCCTTCTGCTGCGCTGACGAGCGAGGGAATGAATCCCATGCCGCATAGGTACCAGGTAACTACGGCGAACGAAGAAATTGTCATGTCGGCTTACCCCCTTTTAGGCCTGTTGACTCAGGCCGTTACAGGTAAGGCTCCGCCTTGTTTTCGCGAACACTTCATAAGATGGCGCATAAACAGGACCGTCGTGCTCCTGATTTCACCAGTCGCCTGCAGTTTGGGCAGAAGGCCTTAAGTTGTAGGTCGTATTACGCTCTTCATTTACCTGTAAGGGCTTGACAAGGATCAAGTGAAGAGCGGGTAGTTAATCTCCGGGTGATGCAGTTCGCGCTCACGCCTATTGGGAGATGTTTATCAGAACGAGGGGTCAGCTCAACCTGATCCTGTTGTTGTGACCCTGTTGTTGCAGAATGAACGATCCGCATCGGCGATGCATAGGAGCTCGACATGTCAGCGAACGCAGTAATTTTCCGTCAGTTGCATGGTGGCCCGCAGCCATTGCGGCTGCCCAATGCCTGGGACGCCGGTAGTGCCAGATTGTTCGAAAGCCTGGGCGCCACCGCCATCGCCACCACCAGCGCGGGGGTGGCCTGGGCGCTTGGCTACGCGGATGGGGGAAAGCTGCCGGTGGACGCCGCGATCCATGCCGCGGCCGGCATCGCGCGTGTCCTCACGGTGCCGTTGTCGGTCGATATGGAAAACGGTTACTCCGATGATGCCGCGACGGTAGGCGAGACGATCCGGCGACTGCTCGATGTCGGCGTCGCCGGCATCAATATCGAGGATGGC
>DASZCB010000441.1:0-3191 GCA_035943575.1 Rhodanobacter sp.
AACAAGCACGACATCTCCACCACGCTCGTCGTCACGGTGAAGAAGGGCCTCAACGACGGCGAGCTGGGCGAGATCATCGATTTCGCCTTGACCCAGCCATGCGTGCGCGGCGTGACGTTCCAGCCGATCCAGGCCGCGGGCCGACTCGAAGGCTACGATCCCGAACACAACCGGCTCACCCTGAGCGAAGTACGCCGGCGCATCCTCGAACAGAGTCCGCTGTTCCAGCCAGACGACCTGATCCCGGTGCCGTGCAATCCCGATTGCCTTGCGATGGCCTATGCGTTGAAAGTAGGCGATCAGGTGCTGCCGCTGACTCGCTACGTCTCACCGGAAACGCTGGTCAGCAAGGGTCGCAACACCATCGTGGTGGAGCGCGACGAGGAGTTGCGCGCGCATGTGTTCGAACTGTTCGCGACCAACCATTCGCCGGAATCGCAGGCCTGCTCGCTGTCCGACCTGCTGTGCTGCCTGCCACAGGTGCAGGCGCCCAGCGAGCTGGGTTACCGCAACGTGTTTCGCGTGCTGATCATGCAGTTCATCGACGCCCATGGCTTCGACCTGCGCGCAGTGAAAAAATCCTGCGTGCATATCGCGCAACCCGATGGAAAAATCATTCCGTTCGACACCTTCAACCTGTTCTACCGCGACGACAAGGCCGACGTGCTGGCCAAGTTGAGGCGGGAGATCGAGCAGAGCCGAATTTTCGAGGAGCCACCACATGAGTGAAATGCGCCTGGAGCCGCCCACTTCTGCACCGCCTCCACCACCAGCGCTACCGCCCGAATCCACGCCGTCCACCGGATCGCTGGCCGCCGGTGTCGGCCTGGCGTGGCTGGTCGTGGTGGTCGGCGAGATGCTGATGCTCATGACCCGCAGCAGCGGCGCCTTCTGGTTGCCGCCGCTGGCGCTCATCGTGTGGGCTGTGGTCCTGTTCAATCAGGGCAAATCACGTACCGGCAAGGGCATGCTCCTCGGTTTGCTGTCGATCGCCGCCGTGCTGCTCTTGCTGGTTGCTGCCTGCTTCGGCCTCATGAGCAACAGCAACTGGCACTAAGCCGGAATCATTGGCCAAAGTGCCACGCAACAAACGTGGCGAACACGCCATACAGCAGCCCGACCGGCAACAGCCAGCGCGCATCCACACGGCCGCGACGGAACAGCCACCACAGGTACACGATCGCGATCGCGGTCAACACACCGGCCACGATCAGCGGGGTGTCGAACAGCCAGGGCGTGGCGAATATCGCCAGTGAACTGGGGATCGTGGCCTGGATCATCATCGAGCCAGAGATATTCGCCAGCGCCAGACGCTCCTTGCCCTGACGCACCCAGATCAACGCATTGACGGTCTCCGGCAACTCGGTCGCCACCGGGCTTAGCACCAACGCGACCAAATGCGGCGGCAGCGACAGCGCCGCGCCGATCACTTCAAGCTGGCTGACGAATACGCGGGATGCGGCCGCAATCACCACCAGCGCAGCCACGGTCTGTGTCATCACCCAGCGCAAGGCCGGCTCGGCCGAATCGGGACGAAACTTCAGCGGCTCCAGTGTCTCTTCTTCCGGCGCGCTGTCATCGCTACGTATCTCGCGCCACACGTACAGGCCGTAGGCCACCAGAAACAACACGCCCAGCATCGGCTTGAACACAAACGCGACCAGCCCCAGGCCGACCTTGACCATGAAGATTGCCAGGAACCACGACTGATCGCGCGCCAGCCTTCGATGATCCACCCGGATGAACCGATCGACTCGCTGCAACCGATGGCGGTTGCACCAAAGCGCCACGCCGACCACTGCGTACGCGATCGTGGCCAGCACCAGCGGGCCGCCCATCGCTGCACCGACGCCGATATCGCGTGCCTCGGGCGTCTTGCCGAACATCACCGCGACAAAGGTCACCGCGCTTTCCGGCAAGGCCGTGCCGAACGCAGCCAATACCGTACCGGTCGCGGTCGCGCCTAGCTTGAGCTTCTGCCCGAACCATTCGATGCCGTTGACGAAGTATTCGCAGGCGAGATAGATCGCGCCGGCGGAACCGAGAAACAGGCACAGAGTAAGCAACATGAGATTGCACGAGGGCCGGGCGAGCGGGATGACCGTTGGCGCAACGACACCGCTCACCCGGCCGGGCAAACATGTCGATGGCCAAAGGTCTCGCCGGGCATGCCCCACCTGACGGTGCTGGCTGCTGTTCGCACCATGGCGCCGGAAATAACGGCGACCAAGTGTGTTGATGCGAACGCCTCTGGGAACGAGGCTGGCTACTCCCCAATGACAACGCAGAAGATGCTAGCGGTTGCGCCGATGCGATACAAGCCGACTCAGGAGTGGACAACGACTCAGCGTGGCGTGTGGATCACATCGTCAAGCTGCCAATGCCCGGGGGCACGGTCGGCCAACCAATGCGCCGCGTGCAGGGCGCCGCGCGCGAAGATCGAGCGGTCGGTGGCGCGATGCGCCAGCTCCAGCCGTTCGCCCTGCCCGATCAGCATGGCACTGTGCTCACCAACGATGTCGCCACCGCGCACCACCGCAAAACCAATGCTGCCGTCGACGCGTTCGCCGGTCTGGCCTTCGCGGCTGTACACCGCTGCTGCCTCCAGCGTGGTGCGGCGCGCGGCGGCGGCGGCATGGCCAAGCGCCAGCGCTGTACCTGAGGGTGCATCCTGCTTGCGGCCGTGATGCGCCTCGACGATTTCCAGATCCCATTCCGGCAACGCTGCGGCGGCTTCACGCAGCAAGCGCGTCAGCACCGCCACGCCGAGGCTGAAATTGGCCGCGCGCAGGATTGCGATGCGCTTGCCGGCGTCGGCAAGCCGCGTTTCCAGCGCAGGATCGATCCCGGTGGTGCCACTCACCAACGCCGCGCCATGTGCCATGCAATGGTCTAGTGCGAGGGTCAGCGCAGCCGGGCTGCTGAAGTCGATCACGACATCGATCGCCGGCGCATGCGCCCAGTCATGCGCATGACGCAATGAACCCGCATCACCAGCGAATACCGGCTGGCCATCGTGGGCCGAACCGGGCGCCACCACGGCATGCACCAGCTCGAAGCGGGTGTCCTCGCCGAGCAGGCTCAGCAACGCGCGACCCATGCGGCCGGAGGCGCCGTTGATGGCGAGGCAAACAGGACGAGTCATCGGCGCATTTCCATGGGTTGGCTCGCAGATCCTAGCGCGTGTGCCG
>DASZCB010000442.1:0-2714 GCA_035943575.1 Rhodanobacter sp.
GGCCTACGCGAACTATGCGGTGGAGGATTGCGACTTCGTGCTGGCGCTCGGCGCGCGTTTCGACGACCGCGTGGCCGGCGTACCGGCCAAGTTCGCGCCGCGCGCGAAGTTCATCGCGCAGATCGACATCGATCCGGCCGAGATCGGCAAGGTGAAGCCGACGCACTGGCATCACGTCGGTCCGCTGGCGCGCGCGTTGGAACGGCTCACCGCGTATGGCCGCGCGCACGGCATGCGTCTGCAGCTGACTGCGTGGCATGCGCACGTGGCCGAACTGAAACGCGTGCACGCGATGAACTACGACCGCGCCAGTGCGCTGATCCAGCCGTATGCGGTGCTGGAAGCGATCAATCGCCACACGCAGGGTCGCGCAATCGTCAGCACCGGCGTCGGCCAGCATCAGATGTGGGCGGCGCAGTATTTCGACTTCCGCGCACCACGGCATTGGCTCACCTCCGGCTCGATGGGCACGATGGGTTTCGGCCTGCCGGCCGCGATCGGCGCGCAGTTCGCGCATCCCGACAAGCTCGTCATCGACATCGACGGCGACGCCAGCATCCGCATGAACATCGGCGAGCTGGAAACCGTCACCACCTACAACCTGCCGGTGAAAGTTGTGGTGCTCAACAACGTCGGCGACGGCATGGTGCGGCAGTGGCAGAAGCTCTACTTCAAGGGCCGCTTCGCCGCGTCCGACAAGAGTCTGCACAAGAAGGACTTCGTGCTTGCCGCACAGGCTGACGGCTTCACCTGGGCGCAACGGCTGGAGTGCACGCAGGAACTGGAGGCGACCATCGCCGCGTTCCTCGCGTTCGACGGCCCGGCCTTTCTCGAAGTGATGATCGATCCAGACGCTGGCGTATATCCGATGGTGGGGCCGGGCGCCAGTTACGCGCAGATGATCACCGGCGATTTCATTCCATCGCGCGAGGCATCCGCCGTGCGCGAGGCCTCGCCTTCCCACATGTTCTGAGTATCACCCAACGAGAGCACCGCCATGAACCACACCTTGTCCATCCTGTTGCAGAACGAAGCCGGCGCGCTGGTGCGCGTAGCCGGGCTGTTCGCCGCGCGCGGCTACAACATCGACACGCTGACCGTGACCGCCACGCATGATCCTGCCGTCTCGCGACTGACGCTGAGTCTGCAGTGCGACGACGCCGGCGTGGCGCAGATCCTGCAGCAGACGCGCAAGCTGGTCGACGTGCTGCAGGTGGCGCATCCGGCGACGGCGCTGGCCGCATGAAAGCAGTCGCGGTCTTGCCCGTCGAAGACGATGAGGTGGAGCTCGGCGAGCTGCTGGCACAGATCCGCGCCGCGCGCGTCTACGATGTCGCGCACGAGTCGGCGCTGGAACCCGCGCCGCTGCTCGGCGCGCGGCTGGGCTGCACGGTGCTGCTCAAGCGCGAGGATCAGCAGCCGTGCTTCTCGTTCAAGCTGCGCGGCGCGTACAACCGCATGGCACAGCTGGACGCGACGCAACGCGCACGCGGGGTGATCGCCGCCTCCGCCGGCAATCACGCGCAGGGCGTGGCGCTGGCCGCCGCGAAGCTGGACATCCGCGCCACCATCGTGATGCCGGTAACCGCACCGCAGGTAAAGGTGGACGCCGTGCGCCGCTTCGGTGGCGCGATGGTGGAGGTGGTACTGACCGGCGATTCCTACAGCGAGGCGCAGGCCGCGGCGGCACAGTTGCAGGGCGAATCCGGCGCGATCCTGGTGCATCCGTTCGACGACGCGGCGGTGATCGCCGGCCAGGGCACGATTGCGCTGGAGATCCTGCGCCAGCATCCAGGCCCGCTGCACGCGGTGTTCGTGCCGGTCGGCGGCGGCGGCCTGCTCGCCGGCGTGGCCGCATGCATCAAGGCATTGCGGCCGGAGGTACAGGTGATCGGCGTGCAGGCAGCCGATGCCGACGCGATGGCGCGCGCGCTGGAAAGCGGCACCCGCGTGACGCTGGACGAAGTCGGCCTGTTCGCCGACGGCACCGCGGTGAAGCAGGTCGGCACGCGTACCTTCGCGCTGTGCCGGCAGCATGTGGACGCGATGCTGCGGGTCGACACCGACGCGATCTGCGCGGCGATCCGCGACATCCATCAGGACACCCGCAGCGTGCCCGAGCCATCCGGCGCACTGGCGCTGGCCGGGTTGAAGCAGTATGTCGCCACGCATGGCGTCAGCGATGGTGCGCTGGTGGCGATCGTCTCCGGCGCCAACATGAATTTCGATCGACTGCGCTTCGTCGCCGAACGCGCCGAAGTCGGCGAGCAGCACGAGGCGGTGTTCGCGGTGACGATCCCGGAACAGCGCGGCAGCTTCCGCCGCTTCTGCGCCACCCTGGGCGAACGTGGCATCACCGAGTTCAACTACCGCATCGGCGATGCGCAGCACGCGCACCTCTTTGTCGGCGTGCGCATCGCTGGTCGCGACGAACGCGCGGCGCTGATTGCCGCGTTCCGCGCGCAGGATTTCGGCGTGCTCGACCTCACCGACGACGAACTGGCCAAGCTGCACCTGCGCCACATGATCGGTGGCCGCTCGGCGCTGGCGCACGACGAGCGGCTGTACCGCTTCGAGTTTCCCGAGCGTCCCGGCGCACTGGTGCGTTTCCTGCAACACCTGCACCCGGACTGGAACATCAGCCTGTTCCACTACCGCAACCACGGCGCCGATTACGGCCGCATCCTGGTCGGCATCCAGGTGCCCGACGCCGA
>DASZCB010000443.1:0-5555 GCA_035943575.1 Rhodanobacter sp.
CGATCGATCAGGGTCGGCGTACTTGCATACGGATTGAGATCGATCAGATCCTCCGGCGGCTTGCCCGGATCCACCAGTACCCGTTCGTAACTGACCCCTTTGGCGGCCAGCACCAGCCGCGCGCGATGACACTGGATGTCATCGGCCGTGGTGTAGAGCGTCAGTACGGTACGCGAGCGAGCACTTTGGACCATGCGCGATTCCTCATCGGTGAGACGATTGCGGCGGCTCGTGGCCGCCGCAATCGGATGATGCCACTCGGCTCAGTGGACGTCTTTCCAGTATTCCTTCTTGAGCATGGCGGCCAGCAAGGTAAAGAACGCCAGGAACAGCAGCACCCAGATGCCGTAGTGGTGACGTTCCAGGGCGGCCGGCTCGGACGCGTATTCCAGGAAATTGGTCAGGTCACGAGTGGCCTGCTGGAACTGCGCAGGGGTCAGCTTGCCCGGCTGCGACAGCACCAGCTTCTCCACGGCCGGATCCTCACCGGCCTTGGCCGGCTTCATCTCCGCGGTCTGCAGACCTTGCAGCTCCCACAGCGGAAACGGCATCGCGGCATTCGGCAGCGTGGTGTTGTTCCAGCCGATCGGGCTGTGCGGATCCAGGTAGAACGAGTTGAGGTAGGTGTAGACCCAGTCCGCCGTCTTCGCACTGACCTCAAGCGACAGGTCCGGCGGAGCCTTGCCGAACCACTTGCCTGCCGAATCGGCCGGCATATGCGAGATCACCGTATCCTCGAAGCGCGCGCCGGTGAAGTTGAGGTTCTGCATGACCTCCTGTTCGGACAGACCCAGATCACCGGCAATGCGCGAATAGCGCACGTACTTCAGCGAATGGCAGCCGACGCAGTAGTTGAAGAACAGCTTGGCGCCGCGTTGCAGCGAAGCCTGGTCCTGCACGTTGGTGCCGGCGTGCAGCAGGCCGCCTTCCTCCGCTGCCTGCGCCGACACGCTGCCGACGATCAGACTGAACGCCAACGCCACCGGGAAGATGTATCGCTTCATTAGCAGCTGCCGCTTAGTCATGCGTCGTCACCTGTTCCGGAACCGGCTTGGTCTTTTCCCAACCGAAGTGTGTATAGGCCCAAAGGAATGCAAAGAAGCCGAAGTAGATCAGTGTCATCACGCGACCGAACGCGTTTTCATAAGTCGTGAGGTCGACGTCGCCGAACCACTCCGGAATCACTTCGGCGGTGATGCCAGCACCGACCGCGCCGAGACCGAAGAACGACAGCACGAACAAGCCCAGCGCCACCTTGTAGCCGGTGCCGCGATAGCGGATCGACTTGACCTTGCCACGGTCGAACCACGGCAGCAGGAACAGCACGGCGATCGCGCCGAACATCGCCAGCACGCCCCACACGGCCGTGCCCGCGAACGACGGGATCATTCGCACGATCGCGTAGAACGGGGTGAAGTACCACACCGGCTTGATCTCGGCCGGGGTGACCAGGTTGTTGGCCATGATCGAGTTGTCGTGCTCGAGGAACCAGCCACCGAAGGTCGGCGCGAAGAAGATGATGAAGGCGGCGATCAGCAGGAAGAAACCCACGCCGACCAGATCCTTCACCGTGTAGTACGGATGGAACGGAATGCCGTCGGCTGGCTTCAGTGCATCCCAGCGGTTGCCCTTCGGCCCCTTCTTGATCTCGACGCCATCCGGGTTGTTCGAGCCCACTTCATGCAGCGCGGCGATATGCAGCACTACCAGCAGCAGCAGGACCAGCGGCAGCGCGATCACGTGCAGCGCGAAGAAGCGATTCAGCGTGGCATCGGCGGGCAGGAAATCGCCCATGATCCACTCCACCAGCGTGCCGCCGATGACGGGAATCGTGCCGAACAGCGAGACGATCACCTTGGCACCCCAGAACGACATGTTGCCCCACGGCAGCACATAGCCCATGAACGCCTCGGCCATCAGCGCCAGGAAGATCAGCATGCCGAGCAGCCACACCAGCTCGCGCGGCCGCTTGTACGAGCCGTACATCATGCCGCGGAACATATGCAGGAACACCACCACGAAAAACAGCGAGGCGCCGGTGGAGTGCATGTAGCGGATCAGCCAGCCCCACTCCACGTCACGCATGATGTACTGCACCGAGTCGAACGCGCCCGCTGCGCTCGGGTTGTAGTTCATGGTGAGGAAGATGCCGGTGACGATCTGGTTGACCAGCACCAGGATCGCCAGCGAACCGAAGTAGTACCAGAGATTGAAATTCTTCGGCGCGTAGTACTCGGTCATGTGCTTGCGGTACGCCGGCATCATGTTCGGCGCGCGCTCAGTGACCCAGTCACCGATGTTCGTGAATACGTTGGCCATCAGCCAGCCTCCTTCGGATCCACGCCAATCTGGATGGTGCTGTCGTCGATGAAATGATACGGCGGCACCTCCAGGTTCTTCGGTGCCGGCACGCCGCTGAATACACGGCCGGCCAAGTCATAGCGCGAATGGTGGCACGGGCAGTAGAAACCGCCCTTCCAGTTCGGATCGAACGGCTCGGGCTTGATCTCCGGCACGAAATTGGGCACGCAGCCCAGATGCGTGCAGATGCCGACGACCACCAGCCATTCCGGCTTGATCGAGCGGGTTTCGTTCTGTGCGTACTTCGGCTGCTGGGCGGCGGAAGCACCGTCGGACTTCGGATCCACCAGGCGCGAATCAACCGCCGGCAATGTGGCCAGCTGCGCGGCAGTGCGGTTGACCACGAACACCGGCAGACTGCGCCACGACACGGCCAGCATCTGCCCCGTCTCGATCTTGGTCAGCGACTGGGTAACCGGCGCGCCAGCGGCCTTGGCGCGCGCGCTGGGTTCCCACGACTTGATGAAGGGCACAGCTGCCGACACGATTCCTAAGCCACCAACCACCGCGGTGGTTGCTGTAAGGAAACGGCGGCGGCCGTGATCGACGACTTCGTTCGCCATCAGGCTCTCCGGTACTTGCAATGACATGTGTTCATGGTGGGGTTTGGGACCCCGCAAAAATCGCGTTAGTGTAGCGTCAGGCCCTGCCCCGTACAATAAACCGCATATCGGCGAGGCCCATCCGCCGCAACATTCATCACGATTCGCCGGAACAGATTCCTCTCGACATGAAACATGCCGCCGGCACGCTCCTTTTCATCGCACGTTTCGCCGTCCTCGGACTGGCAGTGGCCTTCGTGATCGGCCTGTTCTGGCCCGGCAGCGGTGAGCGCCTGCGCGAGCGCTTCGGCCTGACCACGTCAACGGCCGCTCACACCAGCCACAACCATGGCGGCAGCGGCCCGGTTTCGTACGCGGACGCAGTAGCCGCCGCGGCGCCTTCGGTGGTCAACATCTACGCCAACAAGATCGTCACCGAGCAGGCCGTGCGCATGTACGACAACCCGGTGCTGCAACAACTGTTCGGCGGCCAGCCCACCACCTATCAGCACCGCGAGCAGACGCTCGGCTCCGGCGTCATCGTCAACGCGCAGGGCCAGGGCTACGTGCTGACCAACAACCACGTAATCGCCCACGCCGCCGACATCCAGGTGTTGCTGTACGACGGCCGCATCGCCAAGGCCACCCTGGTCGGCGCGGACGAAGAATCCGATCTGGCGGTACTGAAAATCGACGCCAGCAACCTGCCGGTGATCCAGATGGCCGTCCAGCAGCAGCTGCGTCCCGGTGACGTGGTGCTGGCGATCGGCAACCCGCTTGGCCTCAACCAGACCGTGACGATGGGCATCGTCAGCGCGATCGGCCGCCAGTTGAACAGCTCCAGTGCCGAAGATTTCATCCAGACCGACGCGGCCATCAATCTCGGCAATTCCGGCGGCGCGCTGGTCAATACCGAGGGCGAACTGGTCGGCATCAATACCTTGCTGATCGGCAAGGCCGCCGGCGCCGAAGGCATCGGCTTTGCGATTCCGGTCACCACCGCCAGGAAGGTGCTGGATCAGATCATCACCACCGGCCATGTGGTGCGCGGCTGGATCGGCGCCGACTATGCATTCGTGCCGGTGGCGGCCAACAGCGGCCTGCCGGCGGCGGCGCGCGGCGCGCAGGTCATGACGGTCTATGCCGGTGGCCCGGCCGCGCAGGCCGGCATCCAGCCGCACGACATCCTGCTGCGCATCGGTGCCGACGACATCCTCGACCCGGCCGACCTGCGCCGGCGCGAGGCCGCGCTCAAGCCCGGCAACAAGGTTCAGGTCTCCGGCCTGCGCAACGGCAGTCCGTTCCACGCCGAAGTCACCCTGGCACAACGGCCCGTGATGAGCGCCAACGCCCCGCTGGACGATTGAGTCCGAGTTTCGCAGGGCGAGCACCACCCACCGGCTCTTCGAAATCTGCCAACGCGACGGGCAGCACCCCCGCGTTCGGGATAGTTAACCGGACCCGCGCGAAGCCAGTGGCGGATGGATGGCCGCGCCGTAGCGCTTGCGCAAGGTGTCCACCCGCTCCACATACACCTGGGTTTCGGCGTAGGGCGGCACGCCCTTGTAGCGCTGCACCGCGCCGGGGCCCGCATTGTAGGCAGCGGCAGCCAGCCGCTCGCTGCCGTCGAAGTTGTGCAGCAACAGGCCCAGATAGCGCGCGCCGCCGCGGATGTTCTGATCGGAGTTGAACGCATCCAGCACGCCCATGTCGTTGGCCGTGCCCGGCATCAACTGCATCAGTCCCTGCGCGCCCTTGAGCGACAGCGCGCGCGGATTGAACGCACTCTCGGCATGGATGATCGCGCGCAGGAACGCCTCGTCGACGCCGTATTCGATGCTGGCGGCGCGGATCGTGTCGGCATATGCGGTGAGGTTGAGCGACACGCTGCCCCAGCGGATCGTCGAATGCAGGTCGCAGGCAACGCAACTCGCGATGTAGGTGAACAGCATGGTCACGCTATGACCCTGCTGGCCGGCCGGACGCAGGTTGGTGTACTCCACGCTGCCGTCAGCACGCACGATGCGATACACCGCGCCGCGCAGGACGCGGGTGTCCGGGGCATCCGCGACCGCTGCCAGTGGTGTTTCGGCGCCACGGGACTCGTGATAGTTCCACTTGCCGGGTGTGCCCGCGATGTCCGCCGCCGCCAATGGAGGTTTCGCGGTGGTTTCGACCGAACTTTGCACAGCCGCCAGCGACGCGCGCTGCACCTTCGCCTCACTGAGTTCGCGCGCACTGGTCGCCACCGAGCCCTGCACATTGACCAGCGAAGTCGGCTCGACCCCATCCGCAACAAGACTGTGCGCCGTGGTCGCCACCGAGCCACGCACCCCCGTCAACGCTATTCGTGCCGATAGCGGTGGTGCCACCTGACGACGCGGCGCCGGCGCGTCATAGGTGCTGATCAGCTTGCAGCCGTGGTAACCGGCCTTGCTGCTGCTGTATACCGCTTCGCCGCTGGAGCCGGTGCACTGGTACATCGAGCCGGCCCGGGCCGCCGGCCCCCACAGCAACGCACAGCCCAGTACGACCCCGGACAGGATCGAGCGAAATGGGAAGCCCCCGGCAGGCCGATCGACGCTTCCCCCTTGGCTTGCGACGTCGAACATGGGCGCAGTGTGGCGCCATGCGCCGCCAACGCCAAGTGCG
>DASZCB010000444.1:0-3481 GCA_035943575.1 Rhodanobacter sp.
ACGATCATTTCCGCTAAGTCATCCGCGCCGCGCCATGACGCCATGCCGGCGAGCGCGATGACATGCATGGCGACCACGCCGAATCAGACACTGAGCAAGAGTGAAGCCATCGGAAATCTGCAGGTGTGGCATGGTTGCCCGTAAATTTAGATCGATCTATTTTGCACGGTAACACTCGTCCTGCAGCCATGCATGCCGCGTTGCAATATGTCTGGCGGGTCGACTGTGCGAACTTGCGCCGGTCCAATTCAAATCCCCATAGGAGCTGACCATCTCCCAGCCATTTTCGGCAGCGCTGGCGATGAGCCGCCCACGGGAAGAATGCCAAGGTTTCATCGGCCATTTCAATTTTCGAATCCGCAAACGTCTTAAGGAGATCACAGCAACCACGCGGATCGATCGCCTTGAACGAACTGAACAACCAAGCTGGGGTCGAGGCCATCGAAGCCGGCGGCACTTTTGCGGCAAGCGGATACATGAATGCTGTATCGCGCGCATTCGATGGTGGCCTGGGGACTGCCGTCAACGCTCTCCGTGCCTTGGTCACCAGACAGCTCGCGAACTTCCTGCGTTCGTTGCACGGCCGTCTGGATTGGCACGGCAGCTCAGCCACGCGCCGCAAGATGGCCGCCAAATACATCGCCCGCGCGCTTTGCATGCCACGGCAGCATGGCCAATATCTGGCGTCGGTGTACGGCCACCCACGCATGTGTGCTTACCAGCATCGCGATCCCCGTGTGCTGGAGCGTCATTTCCATCGCTATATCCATTTGCGGTGGAATCGACGTTTGCGTCTGCAAAGCATTCGACAGCACTACCGATTCGCACTCGCCCGGTTGCCTGGCACATTGTTCGAGGCGATCTACATCCACGGGAACGCGGCGCTGGGCAACTTGACCTTGAAGGACGGTACCCAGCTGAAGCTTTGCCTGCGACCACCGATCTTCATGGGGTGCGAGGGTGAGTTGTGCATACAACTTAGTGACGCCAACGATCATCCGGTCTATCGCCTCATCCTGAGCGTGATCGATGATCGGCCGACGATCGCGATCGGCTGCATCCAGGGGCCTGACGGCCAGAACGGCAAGGATCTGGTTCGCGACCTGACGCGGAATATGCACGGCATGCGACCGAAGCAGCTAATGCTTTCCCTTGCCTATGCGTTTGCCAGGCACTTGGGCATCGAGCGTATCTTGGCCGTAAGCAATGCTGCGCACCCCTTGCGTCGGACCCGCGACAAATTCCAGGCTGACTACGACGCGTTCTGGCTGGAGCAGAAGGGTCGCGAAGCAGGAGATGGCTGGTTCCTGCTTCCCGAAACACCGAGCCGAAAATCCGAATCGGAGGTTTCCAGTCATCATCGCTCCGCGTTCCGTCGGCGCGAGGCCATGCGTATCGCAGCCGAACGATTGCTTGTCGATGCACTCGAAACCTGCTCTCTGAGGCGAAGCTCGGCCTTCGTGGGGGAAGCGCTAGAATCAGTCAGGCCCTTCCAACATGGCAGCCTGGGAGCATCGTGGATACGTTAGGCAAGACCAGCGATGTCGGCACCGATGTCGCGAAGTCACCTGTACATGCCGCGCAGGTCGCTGAGCTGTTCCGCGAGCACAATCGCGCATTGATCGCTTTTCTGAACTGCCGGCTCAACTCCCTGTCCGATGCACAAGAACTTGCACAGGAAGCCTACGTGCGCATGCTCACACTGGAGCATCCCGAACGGGTGGATTCCCTGCGCGCCTACCTGTTCCGGACTGCCTCGAACCTGGCGATCGACCGCCTGCGGATGCGCAAGGTGCGAAATGACAAGGTACGAAACGATATGCATCTCGAACAGCCGACTGAAGATCTGCATCTCGCCCCCGTTCCCGAGCGGCACGTATCGACCATCGAACAGTGGCGTGACTTGCGCAGTGCACTGCGTGAATTGCCCGCGAAGACAAGTCAGGCCTTCGTGATGCATGTGATCGAAGGGCGCGACTTCAACGTCGTCGCGCAAGCCATGAAACTGAGTGAGCGCATGGTGCGCTATCACGTCTCCAACGCGCTGGCGTATTGCCGCATGCGGGTCGACGAACCGGAGATGCCGTGATGGACAAGAGCATGGATGAGAAAATCTTGCACGCAGCCGCCGATTGGTGGACGCGCCTGCGCGACCCCGACGGCGCAGGCGCGACGATGGAACAATGGCTGGAATGGACCGGTGCCGACGAACGCCACCTTGAGGCTTTCGAGCGGGTGACCGAGCTCGGCAATCGGCTCGGCACGCTCGATGACATCACGCGACAGTTGCTTGTGCGCGAGTTTGCACGGCCTACTGCTGTGCCCACTGCTATGCCGCGGCGCTGGTTTCCGATTGCAGCAGCAGCTTCCGCTGTGTTGACCGTAGTCGGGAGCTACTTTGCATGGACTGGATTTGTGGCAGATGCGGCACCGCAGGTCTATGTCAGCGCGGTGGCCCAGAATCGGAACATCACGCTGTCGGACGGCTCCACGGTTGTGCTGGGTGGTGCCTCCACTCTGACCACGCGCTTCAGCCATGGCGAACGCCATGTCGAGCTGGATGGTGGCGAAGCGTTTTTCCAGGTCGTGCACAACATGCAGCGCCCCTTCGTCGTCACGGCGGGCAAGGTATCCATCCGTGATGTCGGTACGGCTTTCGACGTGCGTCGCACCGGGCAGCGCGTGACCATTGCAGTAACCCAGGGACGTGTGCAGGTCGCCGACCATGGTGGTGCGACAGGTTCGAACGCAACCGGCACGGGCAGTCTCGAAGCCGTCGCCGGTCAGCTGGTGTCGTACGACCCGGCCACATCTGCCATGAGCCTCGGCAGCATCGCGCCTGAGCAGGCCACCGCCTGGCGCAGTGATCGACTGGAATTCATCAACGAGCCTCTCGGTGTAGTGGTCGCTAACGTCAACCGCTACAGCACACGTCCGGTGCATATCGCCGATGCCGCTCTCGAAACGCTTACCTACACCGGCACCATCAAGACCGGCGCCATCGACAGTTGGCTGAGTGCCTTGCCGCAGGTCTTCCCTCTGCACGTCAGCGAGGATGCCAGTCAGGTGACCCTCTCCAGCGCGGGACGCAAATAGAGGCAATCATTGCCGGTCAACCAGTAATTCCCCGCAAGGTTCGCGACGACCACGGGACAAGTCACCGCATCCTGATGCAGGCGACAGGCATGCCGCCTGCCATTTGCCCTGGGCGCATGTCAAACTCATCGCTTTCGCCGAGGGAAGGCGACTGCCATGGGCCGGGTTGCGTTGCTGTTCGTCTGTGGCTGCCTGTCGGTATCGTCTGTCGCATTCGGTGCTGCGGCGACATCGACGCGCACGGCATTGACAACACCACGCATCGATTTCGCGATCCCACCGCAACCACTTTCTACCGCGCTGATCGCGTTTGGCAAACAGGCCAACGTTCAGGTGCTGACCGCTGGCGGCATGATCGCAGCCTTTCGCTCTGGCGGCGTGAGCG
>DASZCB010000445.1:0-4453 GCA_035943575.1 Rhodanobacter sp.
CAGGCGGTGCAGCGCGGCCCGGACGGCGACTACGTCTATCAGGTGCAGGCCGACAAGACAGTCAAGATGCAGCCGGTGGTGGTCGCTGGCGAAGTGGGCGACAGCCACGTGATGATCGGCAGCGGCCTCAAGGCCGGCGACACGGTGGTCACCGAGGGTCAGTTCCGGCTGAAGCCGGGCAGCAAGGTCAACGCGCTGAAGCCGGGCGAAGTTCCGGCGGCACCGACCGCGGCCGAACTCGACAAGGCCAAGAAGAACAGCACGGGCGGCGGTCGTCGTCACGGTGGATGACGGGTCGGTGCGCCGAGTGGCGCACCGCTGCCGCGATCGCGCTGAAGCTGACCGCGATCCGGCCATGATCGCGGCCGAAACCGCACCTACACGTTACGGATAGCCATGGGATTTTCGACCCTCTTCATTCGCCGACCGATCGCCACCTCGCTGCTGATGGTGGCGGTGCTGTTGCTCGGCATTCTCGGCTATCGCCAGCTGCCGGTGTCCGCCTTGCCGGAGATCGAGGCACCCAGCCTGGTGGTGAGCACGCAATATCCGGGTGCCAGCGCCAAGACCATGGCGTCGTTGATCACCACGCCGCTGGAACGCAACCTGGGTCAGATCTCCGGGCTCACCATGATGAGCTCGGACTCCTCCGCCGGGCTGTCCACGATCATCCTGCAGTTCTCGATGGACCGCGACATCGACATCGCCGCGCAGGACGTGCAGGCCGCGATCAACCAGGCCAAGGGTACGTTGCCGGGCAACCTGCCGTATCCACCGGTGTACAACCGGGTCAATCCGGCCGACGCGCCGATCCTCACCCTCAAGCTCACCTCGACCAGCCGCCAGCTGCGCGAAGTGAACGATCTGGCTGACTCGATCATTGCGCAGAAGCTGTCGCAGGTGCAGGGCGTGGGTCTGGTCTCGATCGCCGGCAACGTGCGTCCGGCTGTGCGCGTGCAGGTGAATCCCGCACAGCTGTCCAACCTCGGTCTCACGATGGAGGACGTGCGCAGCGCGCTGACCCAGGCCAACGTCAACGCGCCCAAGGGCACGCTGAACGGCAAGACGCAGAGCTACTCGATCGGCACCAACGACCAGTTGAGTGACGCGGCCGAATACAAGAACACCATCATCAGTTACAAGAACAACTCGCCGGTGCGCCTGTCCGACGTGGCCAAGGTGGTCGACGGCGTCGAGAACGACCAGCTCGCCGCGTGGGCGAACGGCAAGCCGGCGGTGCTGCTGGACGTGCGTCGCCAGCCCGGCGCCAACATCGTGCAGACAGTGGCGCAGATCCGCACCGTGCTGCCACAGCTGCGCGCCGCGCTGCCGGCCGACGTACACCTGGACGTGTTCGCCGATCGCACGGTGACCATCCAGGCCTCCGTGCATGATGTGGAGTTCACCCTGCTGCTGACCATCTTCCTGGTGGTGGCGGTGATCTTCGTGTTCCTGCGCCGGCTGTGGGCCACGATCATTCCGTCCGTCGCGGTGCCGCTGTCGCTGCTGGGCACGTTCGGCGTGATGGCGTTCACCGGCATGTCGCTGGACAACCTGTCGCTGATGGCGCTGACCGTGGCCACCGGCTTCGTGGTCGACGATGCGATCGTGATGATCGAGAACATCGTGCGCTACATCGAGCAGGGCAAGGACGGCAAGGAGGCGGCCGAGATCGGCGCGAAGGAGATCGGTTTCACCGTGCTGTCGTTGACCGTGTCGCTGGTGGCGGTGTTCCTGCCGTTGCTACTGATGCCTGGTGTCACCGGCCGGTTGTTCCACGAGTTCGCCTGGGTGCTGACCATCGCGGTGACCATCTCGATGCTGGTGTCGCTGACGCTGACGCCGATGATGTGCGCCTACCTGCTCAAACCGGACCAGCTGCCCGAAGGCGACGATGCGCACGAGCGTCATGCCGCTGCGGGCAAGCGCACTGTGTGGTCGCGCACAGTCGATCTCTATGCCGGCACGCTGGACTGGGTGCTCGATCATCGCCGGCTGACCATGATGGTGGCGGCGGCCGCGATGGTACTCACCGTGTTCCTGTACATCGTGATCCCCAAGGGCCTGCTGCCTGAGCAGGACACCGGCCTGATCACCGGCGTGGTACAGGCCGACGACAACATCGCATTCCCGCAGATGCAGGATCGCACCAAGGCAGTCGCCGAGGCGCTGCGCAAGGATCCGGCGGTAGCCGGCGTAGCCGCGTTCATCGGTGCCGGCACGATTAATCCCACGCTGAATCAGGGCCAGCTCAGCATCGTGCTGAAGGATCGTGGCAACCGCGATGGCCTGGGCGCCTTGCTGCCGCGGCTGCAGCAGGCGGTGGCGGATATTCCAGGTGTGGCGCTGTATTTGAAGCCGGTGCAGGACGTGACGCTGGACAGTCGCGTCGCCGCCACGGAATACCAGTATTCGCTGTCCGACGTGGACTCGGCGGAGCTGGCCAAGTACGCCGGGCAGATGACCCAGGCGCTGCGTCAGCGACCAGAGCTGTCCGATGTGGACAACAATCTCGCCAATAACGGTAACGCGCTGAAGCTCAGCATTGACCGCGAAAAGGCCAGCCGCCTCGGCGTGCCGGTGCAGAGCATCGACGACACCTTGTACGACGCGTTCGGCCAGCGCCAGATCTCGACTATCTTCACCCAGCTCAACCAGTATCGCGTGGTGCTGGAAGTGGCGCCGGAGTTCCGCTCCAGTGACGACCTGCTGAACAAGCTGACCGTGCGTGGCAACGGCAACGGTGCGCTTACCGGCAGCAACGCGACTAGTTTCGGCCAGTTGAAGTCGAGCAATTCGGCGACCCCGTCGGGCATCGGCAACGCCGGCAATGTGGGCTTCCAGATCGGCGCCGGCGGCGGCATTCCGCTGTCCTCGCTGGCCAGTGCCGAGGTTACCAGCGCGCCGCTGGTGGTCAGTCATCAACAGCAGCTGCCGGCGGTGACGCTGGCGTTCAACGTGGCGGCGGGTTACTCGCTTTCCGATGCGGTATCGGCGATCCACGTAGTCGAGGCGCAGCTCAATTTCCCGCCGCAGGTGCGCGGCGAGTTCGTCGGCAAAGCGGCCGAGTTCACTTCATCACTGGGTGACGAGGTGTTGCTGCTGCTGGCCGCGATCGTGGTGATCTACATCGTGCTGGGCGTGCTGTACGAGAGCTACATCCATCCGCTGACGATCATCTCCACTCTGCCGCCGGCCGGCGTCGGCGCGCTGCTGGCGCTGATCATGTGCGGCATGAGCCTGTCGGTGGATGGCATCGTCGGCATCGTGCTCTTGATAGGCATCGTCAAGAAAAACGCGATCATGATGATCGACTTCGCGATCGAGGCACGTCGTACCGGCCTGGATGCGCGTGATGCGATTCGCCGTGCCTGCCTGCTGCGTTTCCGTCCGATCATGATGACCACCGCTGCAGCGATGCTCGGCGCATTGCCGCTGGCGCTGGGCAACGGCATCGGCGCCGAACTGCGCCGGCCGCTGGGCGTGTCGATCGTCGGCGGCCTGCTGCTGTCGCAGCTGGTGACGCTGTACACCACGCCGGTGATCTATCTGTACATGGAGCGTTTCTCCGACTGGCTGGCCGCACGTCGGGAACGGCGTGCATTGGCGCATGCGCAGGCGGGCGGCAGGGCGTGATCGATGGCCGATGTCGTGCGCCCGCCATTGATGTGCCGGCGTCTTGCGGGGTAGGCGGATCAACCTTTTCGCGATTCGGGCGTTGAGATTGGGATGATTCGTTCACGTGCTGTCTGTCATACCGCCGCCAGTTTCACGATCACGTTGAATCCATGAATATCTCCGGTACTTTCATCCGCCGCCCGATCGGCACCTCGCTGCTGGCGATCGGGCTGTTCGTGGTCGGTATGATCTGCTACTTCCTGCTCGGCGTTGCCGCGTTGCCGAACATGCAGTTCCCGGCAATCTTCGTGCAGGCCAGCCAGGCCGGCGCCGATGCCAGCACGATGGCGTCCACCGTGGCCGCGCCATTGGAGCGGCATCTGGGCCAGGTGCCCGGCATCGATACCATGCGCTCGTCCAGTTCCGAGGGCAGCACTTCGGTCTTCATGATGTTCCAGAATGGCACCGATCTCGATGCAGCCGCGCGCGACGTGCAGGCGGCGATCAACGCGGCCGCGCCGGATCTGCCCAGCGGCCTCAACGGTGCGCCGAGTTACCAGAAGGCGAATCCGAATGACGACCCGATCATCGCGCTGGCGCTGACCTCGGATACACAATCTGCAGCCGACCTGTACAACGTGTCCGACACCTTGCTGGCACAGCGGCTGCGGCAGCTGCCGGGTGTGTCGTCGGTGGACATCGCAGGTGCCGCCACGCCGGCGATCCGGGTCGACGTGAACCTGCGCGCGCTGAATGCGATGGGACTGTCGCCGGATCAGCTTCGCAATGCCTTGAGTGCGGCCAACGTGACGTCGCCGGAAGGGTTCCTGTCCAA
>DASZCB010000446.1:0-2287 GCA_035943575.1 Rhodanobacter sp.
GTATTTGCCGACGGTGAACGCAGAGCTGCCGCCGAGTGCCTCGTTGCTGGACACGCCGATATCGTCCACGCCGAGTTTCGAGCCGACACTCTTGGCCAGCAGGTCGCCGGCGGCCGAACCGAGTGCCTGCGCGGCGGCGCCGACCATGTCGCCTTCGCCGCCCTTCACTTGCGACAGCGGTTTGCCGGTGACCAGGTACGACAGCGCGTCGGACTGCTCCATCACCGGGTTGGAGAATACGGTGAGGATCGGTCGCTGCGCTGTGCCGGCAACCAGCAGGCCCACTTCCTGGCCTTCGTCGATGGTGGCGTTTGGATTGAGCTTGCGCACGGCGCGGATGTTGAGGCCGGGGTTGTCGATCGGAGTGCTGGCGAACAGCAGTTGGCCGCGCTGGATCTGCAGGTTCTGACCATAGGCGCGATAGGTGCCAGCCACCGAGAGCTGGCCCTGGCCGGTGGTGGCGCGGCCGGGACGTTCGATCACCGTCAGCAGTCCGCTCACGCGGCCGTCCAGACCCATGCCGACGATATGTGCCTTGTGTCCGAGATCGACCTTGACCAGCGCGCTGATCGGCAATTTGCTGGCGGCTTGTTGCTGCTGCTTCTGATCCACTACCACCACGTCGGGCGAGGCCTGGGTGGCACCGGCGCCCGGCAGCTTCTCGGCATTCACGTCGGCGCTGTCGATGCTGAGGCTGCCGCCGATGTCGATTCCCTTGGCGTCCTGCTTCACGATCAGGTCGGGCGAGATCACCACTTTCGCAGCGGGAATGTCGGCGGCGGTGAACTGGCTGCCCTTGAGCGTGATCGCGGTCTGCGCGCTGGCTCCGAAACCGGCGTTGCCGCTGATCGTCAGCGTGCCGGTGCCTGACTGCACGCTGCCGTCGACGAGGAACCGCTGTGCGTCGGTGGTGCTGACTGTCAGCCGGCCCTGGCTCAGCTTGAGTCCGGCCGCCGGCACTTCGGCGGCGAACTCGTGCACGTTGGCCTGCCCGGTGATTGCCGGTTGCCTGAGCGTGCCGGCGAAGTGGAACAAACCGCTGACGCCGCCCTTGACGTTGGCCACATCACTGCTGAACAGCTCGATGAAAGCGAGATTGTTCATGCGCAGGCCGAGCTGGCCACTCAGCGACTGCTGCGCACCGTTGAGGGTGATCTGGCCATCCACGCGGCCGCCATCGTCCAGGCTGCTGTGCACGTCGACGCGCTGGCTGGCGGGCGTGAGTGCGGCATTTAGGCTCAGCTGCTCATAACGCAGCAACGGCGCATCCGCATGATCGGTATAGGTGATGCTGCCGTGCGCGGAGGTGATCGATGCATTGCCACTGAATGCGCCGGCGGCGCTGCGGCGGATTTCCCCGTGGCCTTCCAGTATGCCGTCGACGCGCATCGGCAGGTCGGCATCACCGACTGCATTCAGCAGCAGAGCAAGCGGCAGCGCATGCAGCCGATAGCTGGCGTCGAGATTGCCGGGCATGTCCTGTTTTGCGGACACGCACAGTTGTGGGTCGCCGGCGCTGAGGCACAGTTCGGACAGGCTCATCGCGCCGTCGTTGTAGCTCAGCGACGAAGGCTGCAGCAGGCGCCAGCCGGGCATGCCCTGCGGTTCCAGGTCGAGGGTGGAGAGTGTCCCGCGCCATGCCGCGCCCTTGAGTGCACCATGCAGGGCCAGCTTGCCGGAGAGCTGTGTGCCGCGTGCGTCCACGCTCAGCTGATGATCGCCCTGGCTGCCTTCGGCGAGCAGGTTGATGTGCTGGAACACCAAACCCTGCAGATGGACATTGCCGGTTTGCAGATCCAGCTTGCCGGCTGGATGGGTGATGTCGGGAATGCCGACGATCAGGTGCAGCGTGTCGGCTTTCTGCTGCTGCCAGGCCAGCGAGTGCCCTTGCAGTTGTCCATTGATGCTGAGCTTCGGCTGCTTGCCGCGGACGGTGAAATGGCCGTCCAGACGGCCGCTGGCATTCGGCAGCCAGTCGCCCAGCGAGGTGATCGCCAGTTGCAGATCAGCATCGTTGCTGGCGCCGGGCCGGGCATCAATCTTCACCGTGCTGCCGCCCGAGGCAAGGGTGAGCTGGCCGTCGAGCACGTCGTTTGGCGACAGATGCAGCTTGCCGTTGCCGCTGACGACACGCTCGCGCAGCTTGCCGCCGAGCTTACGGATTTCCAGCGTGGCGTCGGGGCCGCCCTTGGGCAGCGTACCGTTGCTGGCGATATCGAAATCCAGCGCGCCGCTCCAGCCGGCAAACAACTGGCCAGGGTCGAGTCGGTTGGCAGTCGCCTCGACT
>DASZCB010000447.1:0-2047 GCA_035943575.1 Rhodanobacter sp.
TCGGTGTAACCGACCCAGGCACTGCTGAGTTCGGTCGAGCGCGGATCGGGTTCGGCCGGGTAGGGCGTGCGACGACCGGTCGTGTCGCTGTATTGCCGGCCGAACAATGACCATACCTTAGTGCCCTCCGCATACGCGGCAAGGTGTGGCGTCAGTGCCCACAGGTAACCCAGTTGCAGGCGCAGCGTGTGAGCATGGCCGTTATCCGCCAGGTTGTCCTGGTGCAGCGTGCTGTCGCGATAACGCAGGCCGATATAAGGCGTGCTGACATAGGTGTTGTCGTCAGCGCGCACTGCCTGGCTCAGCAGCAGGCTGGCGAGAAGAATGTATTTGAGGCCAGTCATCCGGAACTCGAGGTGATTCTGTGGAGCATCGAGTTTGTGCGGGGACGACCAGTCGGGAAAAATGAAGCGTCGACATATGGATATGCCGGCAAGGGGCATGCCTGCTGGTACATGTGGGTGCAACGGCGGTGGCGTGCCTCAGGCGTATGGGGCGTTTATAGAAAATCTTCTGGCGATGATGCTCTTCGTATTGATCGTGGCGCTCTTTGCGCGCGGATGCGCGGAGTAACGGGATCCTCTGCACGATGCGGCGATTACACTGTGCAGATGAATAGCGCCAGGACGACATCGATCCATCACGGTATACCGGCAGCTACTGACTCCCTCCCTCGACAGTTCTACCGTCAGGGGAGGGAGTCATGCATCAGCGCGCTGCCGGCTTCAGCATGTCCTTCACCGCGTCGTAGTCGCCGTCGTTCGCCGCAGCGGGAATACCGAGCAGGTGGGTCATCAGCGGATAGACGTCCACATTCGGGAACGCCGCCACCTTCGCGTCGACCCGAAACGCGGGGCCGTGTGCCACGAACAGTGCCTGCATCAGCGGATCGGCGTTGTCGTAGCCATGTTCGCCGAGGCTGACGTGATCCTTGAGGCTGGCGGCGTGGTCGGCGATGGTGGTGATGCGCCAGCCGACATCGGCCAGGCACAGCAGCTGCGGTATGCGTGGATTGCTGCCGTAGGCGAAACGTGCCGGCACGCGGGTCTTGTCCCAGCACTGCATATGCTGCTGCGGTTGTTCGAGCTGGCGTTCGATCATGGCGAAATCGGTGGCGGCTTTCGGGCTGCCGTCTTTCGGGTTGAAGCCGGCGAGGACGCCCATGCTCACCGTCTGCACCTGATCCTGCGGAATCAGCCGGTCGATCATCACGTTGTCCTGTTCCGGCACGCTGGCCATGCCGTGATCGGCCAGCACGATCAGGTTGATCCGGTCGAACAGGCCGCGCTGCCGCAGCCCTTGCACCAGTCGCGTCATCGCGGCATCGGTTTCGCGCAGCGCGTCGTTCACCTGCGGCGTATCCGGCCCGTAGTTGTGGCCGGCGTGGTCGACCGCATCGAAATACAGGGTGAGGAACGTGGGGCGTTTGGCGGCTGGCAGATCCAGCCACGCCAGCACCTGATCCACCCGCTGATCCGACGTCACCTTGTCGTCGAACGGTTTCCAGTAATCCGGATGATGGCCATGGATATCTGCCGCCGTGCCGGGCCAGTACATCGTTGCGGTGCGCAGCCCGTGCTGATCGGCGGTCTCCCAGATCGGAGTGCCTTCGGCCCACCAGCGTCCATCGCCGAGCGCCTTGTCAAACTTGCCCAGTACGGGATCGAACATCGCGTTGTTGACGATGCCGTGGTGATCCGGGCGCAGGCCGGTGACGATCGTGTAGTGGTTCGGAAACGTCAGCGACGGGAACGATGGCTGCATCGACTCCGCCTGCACGCCGCTCTTTGCCAGCATCGCCAAGGTGGGGCTGAGCCCGCGTTCGATATAGTCGTAGCGGTACGCGTCGATCGAGATCAGCAACAACGGCGTGGGTCGAGCGGTCGTTGTCGCGACGGATACCGGCGTTGCCGGCTGCTGCGTGGCGCAACCGGCGCTGAATGCCGCCAGCGAACACAGCAGCAGGCGAAACAGGATTTTCATATGTGAAGCCTTACGATGCACAAGCCATCTTCTTATGATCGCGCACAGCCATGACCATTACACG
>DASZCB010000448.1:0-4848 GCA_035943575.1 Rhodanobacter sp.
TGAAACTGATCAGTACGCTCAACCAGACGCTTGGCATCACCAGCGTACTGGTGGCGCACGAGCTGGCCGCAGTGCAACGGATCGCCGATCACGTGCTGCTGATCGCGAACGGCAAGGTGGTCGCGCAGGGCGATCCGAAAACCATCGCGAACGACGGCTCACCGTGGACGAGACAGTTCTTCGGCGGCGAAGCGGACGGTCCGGTACCGTTTCAGTATCCCGCCGGCGATTACGCGCAGGCACTGGGTTTTGCCGGAGCGACGAAATGAACGTGCGTGAGCCACAACGCAGCAACGTGGTGAGCCAGTCGCTGGCGCAGATCGGCGCTTGCGGTCTGTTCCTGCTGACCCTGCTGGCGGCGATTCCTCGCAGCATGCGTTATGTGCGCGAAACGATCCGGCAGCTGTGGTTCGTCGGGGCGATGAGCCTGACCATCATCATGGTCTGCGGCCTGTTCGTCGGCATGGTGCTGATGTTGCAGCTGTATCACGTGCTGTCGATTTTCGGCGGCACCTCGGCCAGCGGCATGGTGGTGGCGCTCTCCGTTTATCGTGAACTCGGACCGGTGGTCACCGCGCTGCTGTTCGCTGGCCGCGCCGGCACTTCGATCACCGCCGAGATCGGCCTGATGCGCGCGACCGACCAGATCGACGCGATGGAGATGATGGCGGTCGATCCGATCGCCTACGTTGCCACGCCACGTTTCCTGGCCGGCCTGATCGCGATGCCGCTGCTGTGCTGCGTGTTTTGCGCGATGGCAGTGTTTGGCGGCCATCTGGTCGGCGTCACCTGGCTCGGCATCGACAACGGCACGTTCTGGTCAAACATGACTGCGCAGGTGGATGTGCGCACCGATATCGTCAACGGCGTGCTGTTCAAGAGCCTAGCGTTCGGCGCGGTAGTGTCGCTGATCGCGGTGTTCCAGGGCTTCACCACGCCACCGACCAGCGAGGGTGTGGCCTACGCAACCACCCGCACCGTGGTCGCCTCGTCGATCGCGATTCTCGCGCTGGACTTCGTGCTTACCGCTTTCCTGATGTGACTGCAGTCATGACCGTATCAATCATTTTTTCAACGAGGATCGTGCCGTGAGTCAACCGAGAAGTTCCTATGCCGTCGGCACCGGTCTGTTCATCGTGCTCGGCTTTGCCGCGCTGGCCTATCTGGCGACCCAGACCAGTTCGGTGGCGAACGCGCATCAGGGCGACAGCTATATCGTCGACACGCAGTTCACCAACATCGGTGCGCTGAAGGAGCGCGCGCCGGTGAAGATCGCCGGCGTACGGGTCGGCCAGGTGCAGTCGATCACGCTGACGCCGGGCCACGAGGTGGCCGACGTGAAGCTGTCAATCGACAAGCGCTACGACAAGATTCCGCAGGATTCGGTGGCGACGATCTTCACCAGCGGTCTGCTAGGCGACCAGTACGTGGGCATCCAGTACGGCAGCGCGAAGCAGGTCGTGGCGGCCGACGGCATGCTGGCACGGACCAAGTCGACCGAGCCGCTGGAGGAGATGCTGGGCAAGTTCTTTGGTGCCGGCAGCGTGGTCGACAATGTCGGCGGCAGCTACACGGTGAAAGCGGATTTCACCAATGTCGGTTCGCTTTCGGCCGGTGCGCCGGTGAAGATGGCTGGTGTGGTGATCGGCAGCGTGCTGTCGGTGCATGCCGATCCGGTCAAGTTGAATGCCCGGGTCTTGCTGGCGATCGACAAGCGCTACAACACGATTCCCGACGATTCAGCCGCCGCGGTGTTCACCAGCGGTTTGATCGGCACCCAGTATGTTGCGATCCAGCCCGGTGGTTCGCCCGACATGCTCAAGGACGGCGACGAGATGATCCTGACCCAGTCCGCGATGCAGCTGGAGGATCTGATCGGCAAGTTCCTGGTCAACGGTTCGTCCACTGACAAGAAAGATGCCGGCGACGGCAAATCCGCTACCCCCGCCGGCAAACACTGAGCCGGTTCTGCTGAAGGAGTTACCCATGTTGCGCAGACTGGCTCTTGCCACCGCTATCGCTTTCGGCACGTTCATCACCGCCCCTGCCTTCGCCCAGGATGCACCAGCTACGGCCCAGGCTGCCCAGCAAGCCCCGGTGCAGATCGTGCAGAGCATTGCCGATCAGTTGGCCACAGCGATTGAGGGGCACCGCGACGAGCTGAAGCGCAATCAGGAAAAGCTGATCAGCATCATCGACGAAGTGTTCCTGCCGCACTTCGACATCGACTATGCCTCAATCCTGGTGCTTGGCCAGCACGCCCGCGAAACCGCCCCGGAGCAGCGTGAGCGCTTCGCCAAGGCGTTCTACAACTCGATCACCCATCGCTATGCCGAGGGCCTGCTCAACTACACCCGCGGCCGGGTCAAGGTGCTGCCGTTCAACGGCGACCTCAACGACAAGCGCACCGTGGTGCGCACCCAGGTGGTGCTGGACGACGGCAAGCTAGTCTCGATCGACTACGCGTTCCGCAAGAGTCGCAGCGGTGACTGGAAGGCCTACGACGTGATCATCGAGGGCATTTCCTACGTCACCAACTACCGCAACCAGGTGGACGCGGAGGTCCGCAAGGTCGGTATCGAGCAGCTCATCAAGAACCTCGAGACCCAGGGCGAAAAGGCGCTGGCGACGATGGACAAGGACAACAAGGACACGAAGTGACGAACGCTGCCGAACGCGGGTTCCAGCTGAGCACCGGCACGCCCGGCACGCTGGGCGTGAGCGGCGTACTGAGCTTTGACACCGCGGCGGCGGCGCGGCAGGAGATCGAGTCCGCGTTGGCGGACGAAGCTGCCGTGACCCGGCTTGATCTGGCCGGTGTCCGTCACAGCGACAGCGCGGGTCTGGCCTGCGTGCTGGCCGTCGTAGCCGAGTCTGGCCGGCGCGGACGGGCGCTGCAGGTGGTCCACATGCCGGCTGGCATGCAGGTGCTGGCGCAGGTCTGCGAGGTCGATCACCTGGTGGCGTGATCCGTCATCAGCCGACTGAAACGAGGAAGGGGCCATGTGGCCCCTTCTTCTTTTTCACCGGCGCCAGCGATTACGGTTGCTTGGTAGCCTTGTCCGGGTGCTTGTTTTCCCATTGGTGCTGCTGGTCCAGCAGTTCCTCGGGGTCGAAGTTCTTCTCGTCCAGGCCCTGCATCTGCTGGATGATGTCGGCCGGCGGGTTGCCGTCGTAGATGGCGTACAAGCGCTGCTGCCGGTACGCATCGCGAATGAACACGTAGGGATCGTAAGCGGACTGCAGGAAGTTCTCTGCATCGATCGCCCGCGAACGCAAGGTCACTAGATAGATCGCCTGTGGCAGGTATTGCAGGCCGTTGTAGTGATGGTTGCTGGCGTACAGGCTCAGCGGATCGAAGAAGTAGCTGTCGACCGGCAGGCTCCAGATATCGCGCGCGGTGCTGGGGCCGAAGAACGGCAGCACCAGGTAGTCGCCTTCCGGTGCGCCCCAACGTGCCAGGGTGATGCCGAAGTCGTTGCTTTCCAGTGGCAGGCCGAGCTGGCTGGCCGGATCGAAGAAACCGCCGATGCCCAGGGTCAGGTTGACCAGGAACCGGCCGGTACTCTGCAGCGCCTGTTTCGGACGCGCCTGCAGCAGGTCGTTGGCGACCGTGATCGGCATGCGGATGTTGGTGAAGAAATCACTGACCGAGCGGCGCACCGGCGGGTTGGTCACCTTGCGGTAGCCCAGCGCGACCGGACGAACCACTGCCTTGTCCACCGCATCGTTGAATTTGTAGGCCTTGCGGTTGTAATTCTGCAGCGGATCGTCGGTGCGCGGCTTGGCGATCGTGCAGCCGGCCAGCAGGGCGAGCGCAACCACGGGCAACCAGCGGCTCATGAGGGGGGATCGAAGCTGTGATGGCATTGGCGCAGGGGATTCGCGTCGAGGGAGACAGCATAAGTGTACTGTCTGGTTTTATATCGTGCACGGCTTTCGGTGTGCTTTCACAGCCACACTGCCGATCCGCGGCCAGCCCGCCATGATACGCGTCGTCCGCATTGCCAGCAAAGCACCCTCTGGCTACACTGTCAGACCATATAAGTCATTTTATTCTTTAAGGATTTCGCATGGCACGTATTACCGTGGAAGACTGCCTCGAGGTGGTCGACAACCGCTTCGAGCTGGTGCTGATGGCAACCAAGCGCGCGCGTCAGCTGGAAAAGGGCGCCGAGCCGGCGGTCAATCCCGATCACGACAAGCCGACCGTGCTGGCGCTGCGCGAAATCGCCGCGCGCCGCATCGATCAGGCCACGATCGATCAGATCGACAAGGCCGAGCGCGAGCGCGCTGAACGCGAGGCGCTGGAGTGGGCCGCGGCCGAGGTTGACGACGACCTGTCCAAAGGCGGCGACGACTGATGGATGGCGGCGGCTGTAGAACGCGCAGCTGCCACACCGGTGCGTCCGGTGTGATGGATGGTGCGCGTCTGCCTGCCGTCTGCCGTTCCTGCGATGAGGTGGGCGCCTGAGCTGGCGCCAGTACCGATGACTGCGGCCATCCACTCCGCTTCGGTCGACTTGTCCGCGTTGCCACCGTATGTGCTGGCATTGAAAGATCGCATCGCCTACCTGTCAGACGCGCAGGTCGAACGCGTTCTGCGTGCATTCGAGATCGGCGCGCTGGCGCACGCCGGACAGGAGCGCAAGAGCGGCGAACCGTACATCACCCATCCGGTGGCGGTCGCCGGCATTCTTGCCGAACTGGGGTTGGACGCGGAAACGATCATCGCGGCGATCCTGCACGACACCCTGGAAGACACCGAACTCAGTCGCGAAGCGCTGGCCGCCGAGTTTGGCGAGGTCGTGGCCGAGCTGGTCGATGGCGTCACCAAGCTGGACAAGA
>DASZCB010000449.1:0-3290 GCA_035943575.1 Rhodanobacter sp.
GATCTTCTGGAGAAGGCGAATGTTCCCTGCGGCCCGATCAACCGGGTGGATCAGGTGTTCTCCGATCCGCACGCCATCGCGCGGGGATTAACGGTTCCCATGCAGCACGCCGAGGCTGGCGCCATCGATCTGGTGGCCAGTCCGCTGCGGCTGTCGAAGACCCCGCCGGAATACAGAAGTGCGCCACCGGTACTCGGTCAGCACACGGAGGAAGTGCTGCGCGACGTTCTCGGCCTGAACGGCGAAGCGCAAAATAAGTTGCGGGCAGGCGGCATAATTTAACTGCATCCCCCGGGCGCAACTCGCGATCCGGGACGGGCGTTGAATCGGCGTGTGGGGATTTGGCCATGCGTCTTGGGATCGCCATTGCTGCCGTTTCGCTTCTGCTGGTTCAGCCCGCTCTGGCCGACCATTTGGTCATTCCAAACGACGAAGACCCGGCCGCCATCCGCTACGACATGACCCAGCGCGACCAGACCCAGCCCTTCGCCCAGCAACGTCCCGACACGGCCTTGGTCGAGCAGCCAATTGCGGAGGTCATCGCCACCAGGCTGGGCGTCGCGCAGGGCAGCTTCCAGCTCTTTCGCTATCAGGTTGAAAACGCGCCTTCGAGTTCAACGGTGATGCGGGCCGTGGTGGATGGTGGCGGCCTGAAGTTCAAGGTCACCTGGTAGCGGCAGCGAGATGCTGAAGGTGCGCGCTCCAAACATCGCAGGGTTCACATTCGAACGACAATCAACATTAGTAGTGTCCTAATTTGATCGCCCGCTCATTCGGGCACATCGATCTCGTCCCATTCTCCTGGCTTCGGCCTGCTCGGCGTGTGGCTGCGCCGCGCCAACACATCCAGCATTCGGTACAACAACGCTGCCCAGTCAGCCACTACATCCGAGCGGCTATGCGTCACCAATGACTTCAAGCACAGGTTTGCGCCGTAACACGAAGGCTAACAACACAAAACCTGCGACGAGTTCGATCCAAATGCCTGGCTCGGGAACACCGCCAGCGAGCCTGACCGTCAGGTTACCTCTGAGCGGGTCGCTATCGCCGCTAATATTTGCGATATCCAATGTTGCCTGATGTGTGATGACCTGAATCACCTGCAGAGCAATGCTCCCATCAGTGCAGTAGAGTGGCGGCGTCGCGATTGGGTTCGGGATGGTGAAATTAAGCGCCATCGCATGCGTCGGAGTTGATGACTGTGAGACGGCACGATCAAAAATATTTACGGTATCCACGAAATCCGCCTGACCGCCGCCGCAGTCGCTATTGAAAGTAGATATGTCTTGTGACGTGTCAAGTTCAGCATACGTGAACACAGAGTCAGATCTGATGTAAGCAATATAGTCGCCAGGATCGAGGACGCCGAAGTTTAACTCAGGATAGCTGCCCGCTAGCGGAACTGTCTTCGTGATCACAGATGCGTTAGTGGGCAGCGCCAAAAGAACAGTTGCAAAGACTAACCACGTTCTCATCGAAGCCCCCTGGACCAGCACTTAGCGAAGCGCTCACAGCCCCAAGTATGCACGAATTCAGACCCACTATACCGGCGCGCCTCCAATTAATGTTCAACCTATATTTTGTCATATGGAGAGCGTTAAATGCTTTGAATGGGAGAGGGGGCGCCTTGGACACTTCTTATCGCAGGCTTCGGTTTCTTGGGTTTGGTTGTTCGGACTGCGCGGCATCGCGCGAATGGGGAAGCTTTGGCATGAAGACGTTATGGTTGGTGATAGTTGCGATGACGTGGTGCGCGCCGGCGATGGCGGCTGACTATTTTGGCGTCGTGACGTCAGGTAACAAGCAAGGCAAGTCCTACAACTTGTCGATCACACCGGCTGACGAGACCTGCGGCGGAGGATCAGAATTCGGTTCAGGATGTGGATACGCTGAAATTAGCTTCAGCGATGGAACTGATTTCATTTTGAACGGAAACTTGCCGACTGATGACGACACGATTGGGTACTATGACTATTGGGGCGACGGTCCTTATTCTTACATTGGACCAACATACTATTATATCGCTGACCCGCGCTTTCATGATTGTGTCTACTGCGGGACCATATCAGAAGGCGCGCTCGACGCAGGCGCTGCTATTCCAGAGCCAGTCACTTGGCTCATCCTGCTGAGTGGCTTTGGAACGCTAGGCTCTATGCTTAGAGTTGCGCGCCGCCCACATTTCCGCCGATTGGGCAGGCTTTTGCCATCACGTCCATGATGTGTCCCAGCACGATCCGTTCGGAGTCTTCAGGTTGCCTCGAATGCGTTCAGATAGGGAGCGCCAAGGCGCCTTCGCGGTAGGTAAGGCAAGCCGCCCGGGCCGTGTGGATTTTGTTACGCAACGAGCGCCTAATGCTTAGGGTCTAGGGGTCATTATTCATGCGGGGATTTTATACTGCACTGTTCTGCGCCTTCGTTGCGTTATCGCCGGCATATGCAGCCCACAGCATCACTATCGATTATAGTGGAGTGCTGGCGTCGGGCAGTGATGGGAGCGGGACATGGAACACAGGGAGCAGCAGTTTGAGCGGTCAAGCGTTTGACCTCTCATTCACCTATAACCTTTATCTCGGTGGCACCACCCGATCCGAAAGCGGCGAAGGCCCGATCGACGACAACGATGCTTATTACTATCTCGCGGAAGATGGTCCGGTTACCGCGACGCTGACGATTAACGGTGTCGCGATTTCGTTCGAAGGGGCTGGTCAGCATTCGATTTACGGCGATTTACTATCCTTTGTTAAATCCCAATTGCACGATCAAGCGACCAACGGAAGCGGGCTAACGGTCCAGGCGAATGTATTCACCTGCCTGCTTTGTCTTCCGGTCTATGCGCAAATCGATACGCCCTTCGAAAGCGTGCCGGGCGCCCAGCAAACGTTCGCTCCAAGCGGGTTCAATTTTTCGACGGCCGACGTTCAAACGACGGGCACGTTCGATATTACAAGCTTCGATCTGACAGCCATTTTGCCGGAACCCAAAACCTGGGCGCTGTTGCTCGCAGGCTTTGGGCTCGTTGGAATGATGCTTAGGGGCCGACAGCGCCGATACAGCCTCCGTTAGCCACGGCGTTGCCGTTGATGTCGAGCGCCTTGATGGGATCGCCATCGTTGTAAGTTGGATTGGCACCGCCACTCTGCACGCCACGCAAGGTCTTCGGGCAAGTACCCGGCTGGTACGTACTTGTTAGCGAGCCGTGCGACGCGAACGTAACCGCCGAGATTATGCTGTTCGTCCCACGCGCGCCCGACGTTCCGCTGTTCGACTGAGCCGCCTGCGTCGTGTTGTCG
>DASZCB010000450.1:0-7821 GCA_035943575.1 Rhodanobacter sp.
AAGATCGAGAAGCTGATCCGCAAGCATTTCGACCTGCGCCCGTACGGCATCCTGAAAATGCTCGACCTGATCCACCCGATGTACCAGCAGACTGCCAGCTACGGCCACTTCGGCCGCACCCCGCAGAAGGTCAAGGATGCCAACGGCAACACCTACACCACGTTCTCGTGGGAGCAGACCGACCGCGCCGAGGCGCTGCGTGCCGACGCCAAGCTGAAGTAATCCGACGCCGCACGCTGTAACAGAAACGGGCTGCCTTGTGTGGCCCGTTTTTTTATCGCGCAGAGGCGTGTCAGTCATGGGTCTGACCGCGGCACCAGCTACAATGGGCGGATGTCTCTTATCCAATTGCAACGCGTCGACTTCAGTATCGGCGGCCCGCTCCTGCTCGAACACGTCGATCTGTCGATCGAGGCGAACGAGCGGGTGTGCATCGTCGGTCGCAACGGCGAAGGCAAATCCACCCTGATGAAGCTGATCGCCGGCGAGCTGCATGCCGACGATGGCGAAGTGCGCGTGCAGAACGGCGTCGTGATCGCGCGAATGGCGCAGGAAGTGCCACAGGGCACCGCCGGCAGTGTGTTCGATGTGGTCGCCGAAGGGCTTGGCGATCTCGGCCATCTGTTGGCGCGCTATCACCACCTGCTGCATGAATTGCACACCCAGGCTGATTTCGATGCGCTCGGCGAAGTACAGCATCAGATCGAGGCACAGCACGGCTGGGACCTCGATCGCCGGGTGACCGAGGTGCTGACCCAACTGGAACTGCCCGGCGACACCGACTTCGCCGCGCTGTCCGGCGGCATGAAGCGGCGCGTGCTGCTGGCGCAGGCACTGGTGCGCAAGCCCGACGTGCTGCTGTTGGACGAGCCGACCAACCATCTCGACATCGAGGCGATCGGCTGGCTGGAAAGCTTCCTCAAGCAATTCCCCGGCAGCATCATCTTCGTCACCCATGACCGCAGCTTCCTGCGCGCACTGGCGACACGCATCGTCGAGATCGACCGAGGCGCGCTGACCGACTGGCCGGGCGACTACGACAACTACCTGCGCCGCCGCGAGGAACGCCTGCACGCCGAATCGCAGGCGAACGCACTGTTCGACAAGAAACTGGCGCAGGAGGAAGTGTGGATCCGCCAGGGCATCAAGGCCCGGCGCACCCGCAACGAAGGCCGCGTGCGCGCGTTGAAGGCACTGCGCAACGAGCGCGCCGAGCGGCGCAACCTCACCGGCAACGCGAAGATGGCGCTGGCCACCGCGCAGTCGTCGGGCAAGAAGGTGATCGACCTGGAACACGTGCACCAGGCCTACGGTGGCCGCGTGCTGATCGACGATCTGTCCACCACGATCATGCGCGGCGACCGCATCGGCATCATCGGTCCGAACGGCGCCGGCAAGAGCACCTTGCTGAAGATCATGCTGGGCGAGCTGAAACCGCAGCGCGGCGAGGCGACGCTGGGCACCAGCCTGCAGATCGCCTACTTCGATCAGCACCGGCTGCAACTCAACGACAAGTTGAACGCGCTGGACAACGTGGCCGAGGGTCGCGAATTCATCGAGCTCAACGGCCAGCGCAAGCACATCATCGGCTACCTGCAGGATTTCCTGTTCTCGCCTGAGCGTGCGCGCTCACCGATCACTCGTCTGTCCGGTGGCGAGCGCAACCGTCTGCTGCTGGCAAAACTCTTCGCGCAGCCATCCAACCTGCTGGTGATGGATGAACCGACCAATGATCTCGACGTGGAGACACTCGAACTGCTGGAGGAACTGCTGACCGACTACCAGGGCACCTTGCTGCTGGTTTCACACGATCGCGCATTCCTCGACAACGTGGTGTCCAGCACGCTGGTGCTGGAAGGCGAAGGCCAGATCGGCGAATACATCGGCGGCTATACCGACTGGCTACGCCAGCGGCCCAGCGCACGCGTTGCGGCGGCAGGCAAGCCTGGCGCGTCCAGCCCGGTTGCTGCCGCACCGGTCGAGAACAAGCGCAAGCGCAGCTTCAAGGAACAGCACGAGCTGGAACAGTTGCCCAAGCGCATCGAGCAACTGGAAGGCGAGATCAGTAGTCGCAGCGCGGCGATGAACGAGCCGGCCTTCTTCCAGCAGGACAGCGCCGCCATCGTCAAGGCGAACGAGGCGCTGGTGACGCTGCAGGCCGAGCTCGATGCCGCGTACGCGCGTTGGACCGAGTTGGACAGCTGAGACCCACGCTACCGACGCATGACTTTAGTCGCGGTGCGTCGCTGTCGCGGATAGTTTCTTGCCGGGGCGCGTGGCCAGCTTTGTCGCGCCTCCAGCGCCGGGCGCGTGTTTATGACGAAGACAGCCAACGCGGCTCTTGCTCCCTTTCCGACACGCGCCGCGAGACCGACTGGCTACGACGCTGCGGGCATTTCGACGCGGCGCCGTCCTCGCGACGGGCGACGCTTCGGCGCTACCGATCGGCGACAGGGCAGCGAGCACCCGGTGCGTCATGCGGTGATCGGGCATGCCAGCCTCGGCAACCAGAGCAGGCGAAGTCTGTCGATGCTCGAAACCGTCGTCCAGCAGACGGGTCATCAGATTGTCGCGAGCGATCGAGGTGCGACCACCCATGACTACGCCGAACAGACGTTGGCCATCGCGCACGGCGGTGGAGGCAAGGTTGAAGCCGGAAGCATCGGTGAAGCCCGTCTTGAGCCCGTCCATGCCCGGGTAACGATCCATCAGATGGTTGTGACCGCGCACCAGCCGGCCGCGGAACGTGAATTCACGGGTGGCGAAATAAGGTGTCTGGCTGGGGAAATCGCGATAGAGCGCCATCGCCAGCTTGCCCATGTCGCGCGCCGTGGTGGCATCGTCCGGGTCGGGCAGGCCCGATGCGCTTTCGAACTGGGTGTGGGTCATGCCCAGCAACAAGCCCTCGGCGTTCATCATCTCGACGAAGTGATCCTCGGAGCCGCCCAGTTTCTCGGCGACCACGGTGGCGGCGTCGTTGGCCGAGTTGGTAATCATGCCCAGAATGCAGTCCTGCACCGAGATGGTCTGGCCCGCGCGCAAGCCGAGCTTGGTCGGCGCCTTGCCCGCGGCCCAGGCCGAAACCGGCAACTGCTGATCCAGTTTGAGCTGTCCGTTTTCCAGCGCCTGGAAGGTGAGATAAAGCGTCATCATCTTGGTCAGCGAAGCTGGATGATTGAGCTCGTCCGGGTTGATTGCGCTGAGCACGTCGCCTGTCGAGCCATCGAGAACCAATGCGGCGTGGCCCGCATGGGCGTTGCCGGCAAGACTGCCCAGGCCACACATCAGCACGGCCGTCAGGGCCATGCGGCCCAGCCTGCGCAGCGACCAAGTGGGTCTGGGGAATTTGACATACATTCGGCGATCCTCGATTCCTGGCGCAACGATAGCCGGAACCCCACGCCAAAATCCATAGATTTTCACTTCAACTAACCGGCACAAATGCATGTTCTGCAACAAAAACCTGATCGACGGACGCAGCTTGCATGCCTGCATCTGCAGGGAACGGCATCAAGGCAAGTCACGCGCCAAACCATTGCGTGCGTGGCAATACCCTTCTTCGCGAGCCAGATGACAGGCGGGGAATGGCGATTACCGCGGCGTATCATCCGCCAACCGTCTGCCACAAATTACTGCCATGTACACGCTCTACTACGCCCTCGGTATCGCCGCGCTGGCGGCACCATTGAAAGCACGGCCGTCGTGGAAGCGCCTGTGCGAGGCCGAAGGGCTGATCGAATGAGCCTGAACGCATGAGCGACGTACCTGGTGCCAACGCCTGGGCCGTATATTTGCTGGAGTGCGCCGACGGCCGCGTATATACCGGCATTGCCCGCGATCCCGAACAACGCTACGCCAAACACCTCGCCGGCAAGGGCGCGCGCTTCACTCGCTCGAACCCGCCACGGCAGTTGTTAGGCTGGGTCTGGGTCGCCGGCCACAGCGAAGCGCTGCGGCTGGAAATCGCCTGGAAACGGTTGCCGCGCACAGAGCGGATCGCGGCGCTACGCATGCATCCATCGCCTCATTCGTAGATACCCGCCGGCAGGCGCGGAGTCATCAGCCGGTGTTCTGCAATCCCTGCGATACGCCATTGACGCAGGCGACCAGCGCCTGCAGCAGTGCATCGTCCTTGCCATCACCGGCACGCCAACGCTGCAGCAGGTCGACCTGCAGCAAGCTCATCGGATCGACGTAGGGATTGCGCAGGCGGATCGAGGCGGCGAGGCGCGGATCGCCGTGCAGCAGCGCGTCGCTGCGCTTGAGCTGCAACAGCCAGTGACAGGTGCGTTCGAACTCGTTGCGGATCATTCCGAAGAATTCGTCGTGCAGCGGACCAGACAATTTCGAGAACGCCTCGGCGATGTCCAGGTCGCACTTGGCCAGCACCATCTCCACATCGTCCAGCAGGTTGCTGAAGAACGGCCAGTCGCGCGCCATCTCGGCAAGCGCCACTTCGCCGAACTGCTGCACACCCTGCTCCAGCGCGCTGCCGAGGCCATACCAGCCTGGCAGAATAGAGCGGCACTGCGTCCACGCGAACACCCACGGGATCGCGCGCAGATCTTGCACGCCACGCATGCTGCGACGACTGGCCGGGCGTGAGCCCAGTGTCATCTTTTCGATCACGTCGATCGGCGTGGCGGCACGGAAATAGTCGACGAAGTGCTCGTGCTCGACGAACGCGCGGTAGGTTTGTCGGCTGCTAGCCGACAACGCGTTCATCTGCTCGCGCCAGCGCTCTTCGCGCGATTCGGTTTCACGCGGACGCAGACTGGCACGCAGCACGGCACCGACGGTCTGCTCCAGGTTGCGCAACGCCAGCGCACGGATGCCGTACTTGCGATGGATCACTTCGCCCTGTTCGGTCACCCGCAGCACACCGGCCACCGCACCGCGCGGCGAGGACATCAGCGCCGGCGTGATGCGCGCGCCACCGCGGCTGGCTGAACCACCACGGCCGTGGAAGAACGCCAGCTGGATGCCGGCCTCGTTCGCCACTTCGAGCAACTCCACCTGCGCGCGCTGAAGACCCCAGCGCGAGGCCAGCGTGCCGCCATCCTTGCCGCTGTCGGAGTAGCCAAGCATCACCCATTGCTGGTTGTCGCGTGCGGCCAGATGCTGGCGGTAGACAGTATCCTCGAGCAGCGCACGCAGCGTGGCCGGCGCGTTCTTCAGGTCATCTACGGTCTCGAACAACGGGGCGATGTTGAGCGGCACGCTGTCGTTCTCGATCAGACCGCCATAGCGCGCCAGCGCCAGCACCGCGAGCACATCGGCGGCCGAGCGCGCCATGCTGATGATGTACAGCCCGACCGCCTCCTTGCCATAGCGGCGACGGGCGTCACCCAGAGTAGCGAACACGTCGTACAACGAAGCGACCACGTCGGCGCGGCTGATCGGGAACAGCGCGTTGCCGCTGGCGTAATCGCGCAGCTGGCGGGTGCGCTCGTCGGGCGTGCGCTGCGGCCACGCCGTGTCGTCCAGCAGAGCGGCCAGCGCATCGTCGTGCACGCGCGAATCCTGTCGCACGTCCAGTCGCGCCAGGTGCAGACCGAACGTGCGCACGCGACGAACCAGACGTTGCACCGCGTAGGCACCGGCGTGCAGGCCGTGATGGTCGACCAGACTCCTGACGATCAATTGCAGGTCGTCGAGCAGCTCGGCCACAGACGTATAGCCTTCCGGATGGCTGTCGTCATGGGTTGCTTCGAGACGTGCCCCGATCACCGTCAGCAGGCAGCGGTAGGGCATGTCGGCATGCCGCGGCCGCACTCTTTGCGCCGCGGTGGGAAAGCGTGCGCGGTAATCGTCCAGACGCTGCTGCAGGTGAGTGTCGACCGCGACCCGTCCTTCGGTCTGACTGAGCAGACGCGCCAATCCCGCCACATCGGCCACGTAATGCTCGATCACATGCGCGCGCTGGGTGGCCAGGCTGGTGGCGATGGTGTCCGCGCCGACATTCGGGTTGCCATCCATGTCGCCGCCGACCCAGGTAGCGAAGCCGAGCAATTGCGGCAGTTTTGCGGCCACGCCGTAGACCGACTGCAACGCCTCGGCCAGCGACTCGTACAGCGCGGGCACGATGCGGTAGATCGGGTTGGCCAGGTAGAAGCCGACGTGATGGTGTTCGTCCTGCACGGTGGGGCTGACCGGCGAGGCCTCGGCGGTCTGCCAGCCGGAAGACAGCGCCATGTAGATGCGATCGTCGTCCTCCTTGCGCTCCTGCGGCGTGCGGTGCTGGTCGAAACCGTCGATCAGCGAGCGCACGATCGCCTGTTCTTTCTCCAGCAGCGAACGGCGCACCGCCTCGGTCGGATGCGCGGTGAACACCGGCTCGATCCACAGCCGACTCAACCAGCCCAGCAGCTCGTCCGCGCCGACGCCCTCCGCTTTCAGCCGACCCAGCACATCGAGCAGCGACTCCGGCTGTGGCGCACTGCCCTCCCGCTGGTAATCACGGCGCCGGCGTATGCGATGCACCCGCTCGGCAGTGTTGACCGCCTGGAAATAGGTGGCAAAGGCGCGAGCCAGCGCTTCGGCATCCCTGGCGTCGAGACCGGCCAGTGAGTCGGCCAGATCATCCACTGAGGCGCCTTCGCGGCGGCGGCGGATCGCCGCGGTGCGTACCTGCTCGACCCGCTCGAAGAACGCCGTGCCACCCTGCTCGGCCAGCATCCTGCCGACCATTGTGCCGAGCCGACTGACGTCCTCGCGTAGCGGGCCGTCAGGCGGCAGGAACTCGGGTTCGCGGCTTTCTTCCATGCGGTGACTCCGGTGCTGGGTGAACGGCCAGCCTATCGAATTGCGGTGCGGGAGGCATCTCCCGCTACAATGACGGGCTTGTACTGCCCGCCGAGGGGCGCTGCGACCGTTCGACTGCGGATCCATCCGTGGTCAGAAACCGGCCAGGCTCGGCGCGGCACGTTCCACAACGGCGCCCGGTTGTTTTTACGCGAAGCGATTCGCAATAAACCGGAGATACGTATGAACGCCGTCACCAAAGAAGCCGCCACACACGACTACAAAATCCGCGACCTGTCGCTTGCCGATTGGGGTCGCAAGGAGCTGGACATCGCCGAGCACGAGATGCCGGGCCTGATGTCGATCCGCAAGAAGCACGCCGCCACCCTGCCGCTGAAGGGCGTGCGCGTGACCGGCTCGCTGCACATGACCATCCAGACCGCGGTGCTGATCGAGACGCTGAAGGACATCGGCGCCGACGTGCGCTGGGCCTCGTGCAACATTTTCTCGACCCAGGACCATGCCGCTGCCGCTATCGCCGTCACTGGCACGCCGGTATTCGCATGGAAAGGCGAGACGCTGGAGGAATACTGGGACTGCACGCTGGACGCGCTGTCCTTCCCCGACGGCAAGGGCGGCTTCCTCGGCCCGCAGCTGGTAGTCGACGACGGCGGCGATGTCACCCTGCTGATCCACAAGGGTTACGAACTGGAGAACGGCAGCAAGTGGGTCGACGAGAAGGCATCCTCGCATGAGGAGCAGGTGATCAAGAACCTGCTCAAGCGCGTGCATGCCGAGCGCCCGGGCTACTGGCACACCGTGGTGAAGGACTGGAAGGGTGTCTCCGAGGAGACCACCACCGGCGTACATCGTCTGTACCAGCTGGCCGAAGCCAAGTCGCTGCTGATCCCGGCGATCAACGTCAACGACTCGGTGACCAAGAGCAAGTTCGACAATCTGTATGGCTGCCGCGAGTCGCTGGCCGATGGCCTGAAGCGCGCAGATGGGATCGATTTCGGCGATCCACACCTGCGCCGACAGCGCACGCAGCGCCTGCGCCGAGCCCTTGCCTACGTC
>DASZCB010000451.1:0-2010 GCA_035943575.1 Rhodanobacter sp.
GGCAGTCTGGCAATGCGCCTGGATCACCGCGTCGTTCATCGCGTTGCTGCCGGTTTGGCCGGCGATGTCGAAGCTCGCCCACGAACCGTCGGCGGGCACGCTGACGGTCGTGGTGGTATCGGCAACGTTCGGGAAACGCAGGCGGCCGTCAGGATTGGTGATCACCACTGTGGTGCTCTGCGCCGACGGAGTGGGCACGCGGATGCGGCAATGCACGATGTGCCGCTTGACCGGATGTTCCCACTTCAACTGCACAAGATCATCATCGATGGCGGGCGTGTTGTTGATCTCGATCTCCATCGCCGGACACTGCAGCGGGCATGGTGCCGTGCTGCCAGGTGGGCAGCTGCTGGCGCCGCTGGCGCTTGGAGCCGGATTGCGGTCGCCCCAGCACATCGTTCAACCCTCGGGCGTGTGCGCGAACCGGCACCGGCGCGCGCATACGCCGCGCATGCGCATCGGCGCGGTCGGGTAGCACAGATAATTCACGGTCGAATCCGGCATGGTGGCGCAGGGCGTGGCAATGCGCCTATCTTGTGGATTCGCCGCCGCCGCGACCATTCGCGGGACGGAATAGGCCGGGTGGCCGAGGCGGCACACGCCGCTCAGGGCGTGTGGCGATCCGCGGTCAGGGCGGCGCGCGCCGGCGCGCTGAACCAGGCGTCGTCGGGCAGGAAACCTTCGAGCTGCTCGATGCGCTTGTAGAACACGAAATAGACCGCGCCGTTGTATAGCAGGATGTCTGCCCGCTGGTGGCGGGAGGCCAGTTCCTTCAGCGGCGGCGCGTGCATGCTGCTGATGAGCCGCGGCCGCGCTGAGCCGGCGAGATCGTCAGGCAGCTGAAACTGCCAGTCGTGGTCGTCGGTTTTGCTGCGCACGACGGTGCGGAGCAGACGCTCGATGAAAGCCTTCGGATGCTCCGCGCCGCTCGCGGCCGGACCGGCCGGGGTGGCGCGCAGGAGCAGAAAATTGCGGCCTTCGAGAAGACGAATCGTGGCGCCGGGCACTGCATAGTCCGTGCGGAGCAGGTCGATGCCGCCGGGAGCGGCGGCATGTGCCTTCCACTCGGTGGGTCGAGCGCCGCGCCAGGGGTCGGCGCCTGGTGCGATGAAAAGGCCGGTGCTGCCTCGGGACTGTTCGAGATACTCGAACAGCAGATCCGCATGGCGATCGACCGGCACGAACTGTGCATCGGACGGCGCGGATGATTTTTCGAGCCAGCCTTCGAGCATCGGCTCATTGAGTTGCAGGTTGTGCATGTCGGCTCCCGGGGTTCGGTGGGGCGGGCTCGCAGCGGCGGCGATCAGGATGGCAAAAACCAGCAGGGCTGCGGCAAAGGTGCGCCGGGCCGGCGAGTGTCGGCGCGCTGCGCGCGTATCCGCCGGCGTTTCAATGAGGATAGGTGTGGATGGCATCGGTCACCAGGCCGGTGTTCTCGTCGCGCCAGCTCATCGTAGTGAAAACTCCGATGACCTCGTTGGCATTGTTGAATACGTCCACGCCGCCGGCGTAGTACTTCATGTCTGCCGTGGAAGATGAACCTTCCGGGTAGGTGAAGCGCAGGCAGGCTTCGTAGCGGTTCTGCCCGCCGCTGCCGTCGACCAGGGTGGCGCGCCAGCTGGCGCGATCCGCACGCGGCGGGCGGTTGTCGTTGTACCACTGCTTGGGCGAGGACATGTTGGGCGTATAGGCGAGATTCTCCTCGCCGTGCGTCGGCGTCGGTACCTTGGCCCAGACCACGATGAAGTCCGCCTTGCCCGGGCAGCCAACCATGCGGATGACGCTTTCCGTATGGCGCACGATGGTCTGGCAATCGGCGCCGACCAGCTGGCCCGCGTTCGGGCCGCTGGGATATGTCTTGTCGTCCGCCAGCTCCCATTCGTTATCGTAGACTTGGCTCAGATTGAAGCTGCTCCACTTGCTCATCACGCTCTTGACGATTGCATGCGGGTCGAGGCTGTTGGCGCCGCCGGTGGCTTTCACGGCGTGGCGCATCCGCTTCAGTGTGAT
>DASZCB010000452.1:0-6027 GCA_035943575.1 Rhodanobacter sp.
GCATAGCAGTTGGTGATGCCATCGCGAAGGATCTCGCTGTCGTGCACCGGCCCGCTGGACGGATGCCCGTCGTAACGATCGTCTTCGTCGAAGACGATCGCCTTCGGCATTACGCCGGTCACCGTGTAGTCGGCGGTGCCGCTGATGAGATCGACCTTTTCCTTGAACCCCGCTCCCTTTATCGAGACGGTCTTGGAGAATACGTCGGACAAACGCTCGCCCACCTTGAGATCGGGGCGCAGAAATGCTTCGACGGGCTCAGCACGGGCCAATGAGATGCCCAGGCAAAAAATCGAAGCGCAAAAGGCGAGATTACCGACAGCACGGAAGTGGGGGTTCATCATGGTCTCCACGGAGTGTTCGTTGTCGACGGCGGTCCAACGAATCAGGTGCGATGGATATTCAGCGCGCGATGCCGTGGGCGCGCAGCACGTCGGCGATGTCGAAGCGCCACAAATTGCGCGAACCGTTGAGTGGCGACTGCAGGCGCTGTTGCAGCATGGCCGTGTTATCGCGCGGCTTCGGAAAATGCACTTCATCGCGGCGTGTACTGGACACGTACAGTTCGCCAAACCCGGGGCCCAGCGACGGCGCGTTCTCCAGCGTGCGGCTGTTGACGTCGTTGCCCAGATGCAGCGGCTTGCTCCAGTGCCCGTCGGCCTGACGGAAGGCGATGTAGATGTCGGCGCTGCCCAGCGAGTCACCTTCGTTGCCGGCGTAGATCAGGAAGCGTCCTTGTGGATCCACCGCCGGATCCATGCGGCTGTGCTCGAGGTCGCCCAGCTCGACCCGGACCGGCGCTGCGTAGCCGCCATCCTGCGGATGCGCCACGTAGATCTGGTAGGCCTTGCCGGAATCGGCGCGATGTGCCGAGAAATAGATGTCGCCGTTGGCGGTGACCGACGGGTTGTAAATCATCGCGCCGTCGTTGAGCGCACCGTCGACGTGCACCGGCGGTCCCCATTCGCCGGCCGGCTGTCGCTCCACATACCAGAGGTTGGTGCCGGCAAATTTCTGTTCGCCCATCTGCGCCACCACCGGCGCATCGCCCGGATGCGCCGGACGATTGGAAACAAAGTACAGGTGCTTGCCGTCAGGCGACAGCGCCGGCTCGGAGTCGTGCCACTGACCAGAGAACGTGGCAACCTGTGCTGTCGACCAGTGATCGCCGCTGCGCCGGGAGACCATGATGGTGTCGTCCGTCTCGGCGAAATCCGAGCGCATGAAATACAGCGTCTTGCCGTCCGGCGTCAGTGTGGCCGAGGTTTCCTGCAAGCCGGTGGAGATGACGCCGGGGCCGACCAGTTCGCCGCTGGTCATCGCCGGTGTGGCTGCCGATGCGACGTACGTTGCCGCGATGCAGGCGGCCAGGGCAAGGTTTCGCAGTTTCATTGCAATCTCCAGAAGAGTGAGGCCGGCGGTGGCGTGATGGCATGCCGGCCGAGCGAAATCACATCGTGTGATGCGCATCCAGCCAGGGAGCCAGCGACACGCTCCAGATGTGGTTGTTGCCGTTGTCCCACGCGCGCATGCGCTCAAGGTCTGTGCGTGCCTGCGCGGACGAGCGCGGGTAGTCCACCTTCGCGGTGTAGTTGCTGGTGAAGTACAAAGTGCGCCCGTCCGGGCCCAGGTGTGAGCCCCACGGCTGGTAACGATCCACCGCGTCGCCGAGATCGATCGGTGCGCTCCAGCCATCGCCGTCGCGGAAGGCGATGTACAGGTGATCGGGCTTGTCCTTGTCAGCGTAGTTGGCGTCGAACACCACGAACGACTGGTCCGGCGCGATGGCCGGATCCAGCTCATGCGCGGCCGGATCGCCCAGTGCGAGCCGCCGCGGCGTCTGGTAGCGGCCGTTGCGGTAGGCCGTGCGATAGAGATGGAACTGGTGCCCGGGCTCGTCCAGCCGCTGGTAGTACACATCGCCATTGGCCGCCACGCTGGGCGCGTAGATGTGCGGGCCGTCGTTCACCACGTCGGGCAGCCGCACCGGAGCGCCCCAGCCGTTGCCGTTACGGTCGACTCGCCACAGGTGGCCGCCACGTAGCGGCTGGCCACCGGCGACATCATCGGACCGGTTGGAGGTGAACACCAGGAACGAGCCGTCCGGTGCCAGCGCCGGATCGTGGTCCAGCCACTGTCCGGAGAACGGCGCGATCCGCGGCGTCGACCAGCCGTCGCCGACCCGGTGCGATTCCATGATGAAGCCGTTCCAACCAGCCTGCTGATCGAAGAAAACGGTGGCGCCGTCGGGGGTGAGAGTCAGGCAATCCACGCCGGACGGGCCGGAGATGGAACCGGGCGCGAAGACCTGCGGTTGCGGGGATGTCGGTGCGACGGCCTGGGCGCCGGCGCTGGCGGACACCCCGAGAACGATGCAGCTGCCGACAAGCAGCGAAACCATGCGACGGATCATGCGTTCTCCTCGACGCGTTGACGATGCCATCGAGTCTGCAAGCCAGTGTCGGTTCGGCGCCGCGGTTTTGTGACGACCGGGAACGGGGTGTGACCAGCGGTCGAATACCCGGGTCGAACGGTCAGTGAAGTCCCAGCACGGTCCACGCGGCCGCGCGAAAACGGCGGCTCAAGCCCAGTCGGGTACCGTCGCGCAGCAGCACTTCCGCATTGCCCTGGAACAGTGGATGCACTTCGGCAACACGCTCCACATTCACCACGATGCCGCGGTGGATGCGCAGGAAGCGGGCGGGGTCGAGCATGGTCAGCAGATGGCGAAGCGTCTCGCGGTGCAGGAAGCGGCTGCCGCCGGCATGAATGTGCACGTAGTTGCCGTCGGCGCGGATCCAGTCGATGTCCGTCACGGCAATCACTCGGATATGTTCGCCGCTACGTATGCTGATGCGTTGCGCGTAGCTGGCACTGCCGGCCGGAGGCGCTGTCGACTCCCCGTTGCCGTACACGGCGTGCAGTCCCTGCCAATGCCGGTTCACCCGCGCCATCGCCTGGTCGAAACGGCTCTGATCGATTGGTTTGAGCACGTAGTCCAGCGCATTGGCGTCGAATGCGCGCAACGCGTGTTCGGCGAACGCGGTAGCGAATACCACCAGCGGCAGGCGGTCGGGCGCCAGCTCGTGCAGCAGGCCGAAACCGTCCATGCCGGGCATCTGGATATCCAGAAACAGCAGGTCCGGCCGTAGCGCATGCACGGCCTGCATCGCTTCGGCGGCGTTGCCGCATTCGCCGACGATCTCCACCTCGGCGTGCGAGGCCAGTGCCTGGCGCAGCGCCAGCCGTGCCAGCACCTCGTCGTCGACCAGAACGGTGCGCATGCGCACGGCGGTCATGCGACGTACTCGGTGAACGGCAGACGCACCTCGGCGCGCGTGCCGCCAGCGGGCAAGCGGGTGAGATCGAATTGCGCCGATGCACCGAACAGCATGTGCAAGCGTGCCCGCGTATTGCCCAGGCCGATGCCTTCGGGCATCTCGTGCTGCGACAGGCCGAGGCCATCGTCGTCCACACGCAGTTGCAGGCAGTCGCCGTCGCGCCGGCTGGAAATGCGCAGAATGCCGCTGCCGGGTTTGTTCTGCAGGCCATGGCGCAACGCGTTCTCGACCAGCGGCTGCAGGATCAGGTTGGGCACGGCCGCGTGCACGGTGTCGTCGGCCACGTCCAGCCGGGTGCTCAGCCGATCCTGGAAACGCACCTGCTGGATGCCGAGATAGCACGCGAGGAATTCCAGTTCGCGCGACAGCGGCACCTGTGGTGCGTGACCCTCCTCCAGTGTGAGCCGCAGAAAGTCGCTGAGCCGCGCGATCATCAACCGTGCCTGCAGCGGATCGGCCAGCGCCAGCGCCGAGATCGCATTGAGCGTGTTGAACAGTAAGTGTGGCTGCAGTTGCATGCGCAGGGCTTGCAGCTGCGATTGCGCCAGCTGCGTCTCCAGCTGCGCATTGCGCAGCCGTTCGCCGCGCAGATGCCGGCGCGATTCCATGCCGCGCAACACCACCAGGATCACCCAGTAGATCACCAGGCCTTGCTGGAACTTATAGGCGAACTCCATGCCCACGTAGTTGCCGAAGGAGTGCACCGGCATCCGGCCCGGGCCGCACACGGACCAGAAGATCAGCAGTTGCAGAAGCGTCTGCGCCAGCGCCACGCCGACACTGGCGGGCACGTGCAGCGCCAGAAATCGCGGCCAACCATGCACGGTGCTTCGTCGCCCCAGCCAACCGATCCCCGGTGCCAGCAGCATCCACAGGTAGAAGTCGGCGAGGTTCCAGGTCAGTCCGCGCAGCCAGGCCGGTTCGTGTCCCTCGCTGATCGAGGAAAGCCCCGAACTGAGTGCGTAGGACAGCGCCAGCAGCGTCCAGAAGCCGAAGGCCAGGCCCCAGGTCTTTGATCTCCGCGAGGTGATGTGGTCCTGCACGGGATTCTCGCTGGCTATGCCCGCCGCTGGCGCCCTATTCATCTGCGCAGTATGCCTATGCCGTGCGGCCGACGGATAGGCCGGAAGCGGTGCTGACGCGGAACGTGAGCCGGGGTTCAGCGCGCCACTGCTGCAATGGCATTCCAAGCGCAGGTAAACACATCGCCCGGCTTCATCATGGTCTGGTCACCGCGTGATCCGCCAGCCAGGGCGTGATCGACATGCGATGGATGCGGTTGTCCGCTGCCGTGAAATACAGCGCGGACAGGTCTGGATCGAGGCGTGCCTCCTCGCCGGACGGACCGAGATGGATCGGTTGGCCCCAGCCCGTGGGAGTGGCAAAGGCCATGAACAAGTCGTTCGTATCCGCTGCGGCGGGCTTGCGATTCGAACTGAACACGATGAAGGACTTATCCGGCGCGATCGCCGGGTCGACATCGGAGGCCACGCCTTCGTTCGAGGGCAAAGGCAACAGTATCGGCGGCTGGAACTGTCCGCCAGCAAACTGACTGAAGTAGATCCGCAGATGACGGCTCTGCGGATCGGGCTTCATGAAATACAGGCTGCCGTCCGCTGCTACCGCCGGCGAGTAGGTCGCCGGGCTGGTGTTGACGATATCGGGAAGCCGCACCGGCGTGCCCCAGCCATTGCCCTCGCGGTTCACGCGCCACAGGTTTCCGCCGCGGCCGGGTCGCGGCTCGCCGCCGAAGTAGCCGTCCAGTACTTTGCCGCCGACGATGGCAGGTCGGTTGGAAATGAAGATCAGATACGAGCCGTCGGGGGCCATCGCGGGTTCCAGATCCATCCATTGATCCGAAAACGGCGCACGCTCCGGCTTCGACCAGATCCCTGCCTGCCGATGCGAAAGGTAGATCCGTCGCGACGGCCCTTGTCCACGTGCGAACACCACCGTCTGGTCGTCCGGTGTGAATGCGGGCGACGCATCGTTGCCCGGCCCCCATTGCAACTCCGCCGGGAGCAGGCGGGAAGCCGCGGGAGTCATCCCGGATTGCGCGTCCAGCCACGGTGCCAGCGACACCTGCCAGATGTGGTCGGCACCGTTGTTCCACGTCGCCGCGGCATCTGGATTCGACGGTGGCAGGCGGCGGTCGCTGTAGAAGTAGAGCGTGCGGTGATCAGGGCCCAGCTGGGCGCCCATGTTCTCCTTGCCGCTGTTGACCGTGTCGCCGAGATCGCGCGGCGCACTCCAGCCGGTGGGCGTGCGGAATGCGATGGCGAGGCGGTACGGCTCCTGCGCCGCGTGCTTGATGCTGACGACGATGAACGAGCCGTCGGGTGCGATCGCCGGGTCGCGAATCGTCGCGTCCGCGTCACCGAGTGCCACCACGTGGGGCGTCGCGTAATGACCGTCGCGATACGGCGACTGCAATAGCTTGAAGTCGCCGTTGGGCCCAGCGCAGCCGATGAAGTAGATGCTGCCGTCGGCGGCGATGCTTGGGGAGGAGATCAGGGAGCAGATGTTGACGGTGTCGGGAAGACGCACGGGCGTACCCCAGCGGTCGCCCTGCCGGTTCACCCGCCAGAGGTTCATGCCCTCGCCGGCGTGGCGCTTGCCGGCATGGACCGCGTCGATCGGCGGTCCGCCTGGCGTGGCCGGGCGGTTGGAGACAAACAGCAGGAAC
>DASZCB010000453.1:0-2303 GCA_035943575.1 Rhodanobacter sp.
CCTGCGGCGCCGGCGATCTGAAGCCGCAGGGCCAGGGCACCGAGCGACTGGAGGAGGCGCTGATGGCGCAGTTCCCGCAGGTGCCGGTGCTGCGCGTCGACCGCGAGACCACCCGTCGTCGCGATGCGTTCGAGCAGCTGCTGACCACGCTGCAGGACGACCAGCCGGCGATTCTGGTCGGCACCCAGATGCTGGCCAAGGGCCATGACCTGCCCAACCTCACCCTGGTGGCGATCGTGGGAGTGGACGAAGGTCTGCACAGCGTGGATTTCCGCGCTGGCGAACGGCTGGCCCAGCTGGTGGTGCAGGTCGCCGGACGCGCCGGACGCGCACGCAAGCCCGGACGCGTGCTGCTGCAGACGCATCAGCCGGAACATCCACTACTGCGCAGCCTGCTCGCCCACGGCTATGCCGCCGCCGCGCGCGAGCTGCTGGCCGAACGCCGCCTGATCCAGCTGCCGCCGTACAGCCACCAGGTACTGCTGCGCGCCGACGCAGCGCAACGCGAGCAGGTCGATGCTTTCCTCGCCGCCGCGCATGCCGCCCTGCCGATCAACGAGCAGTTGCAGATCGCAGGCCCCATGCCGGCACCGATGCCGCTGCGCGCAGGTCGCCATCGCGGTCAATTGCTGCTGGAAGCGTCCAACCGCAGCACGCTGCACGGCATGTTGCGCTCATGGCAACTGGCGTTGATGGCACTGCCCGCGGCACGCCGGGTGCGCTGGTCGCTGGATGTCGATCCGATCGACTTGTACTGACTGACGCAGCTGCATTGAAGGCAGCCATATTGAAGAATGATCAGCTTGCGTCGGGCCGCAGCGACCCCGGCTTCACCAGCCAGCGCACCGCCAGGACGCCCAGCTCGTACAGCAGACACATCGGAATGCCGAGCATCATCATTGAGGTGATGTCTGGTGGCGTGATCACCGCCGCGATCACGAACGCGCCGACGATCGCATAACGCCGGCCGCTGCGCAGCTTGTCCACGTCGACGACGCCGATCGCGGCCAGCACCACCACCGCCACCGGCACCTCGAAGCACAACCCGAACGCGAAGAACATCAGCATCACGAAGTCGAGGTAGTGGGTGATGTCGGTCATCATCTCCACCCCCTGCGGCGTCACCGCGGTGAGGAAGCGGAATGCTGCCGGCAGCACCAGGAAATAGGCGAACGCGCAGCCGAGATAGAACAACCCCATCGCGGCGATCAGCAATGGCCGCGCCAGCCGTTTCTCGTGCTTGTAAAGACCCGGACTGACGAACGCCCACAGCTGATACAGGATCACCGGCATGCTGATGAAAAGAGCCGTATAGAAGGCCAGTTTCAATGGCGTGATGAACGGGCTGGTGACCTCGGTGGCGATCAGATGCGCACCTTGCGGCAACCGCGCGACCAGCGGCGCGGCCAGCTCGGCATACAGACGGTTCGCGAACGGCACCAGCGCCAGCAACACCAGCACCACCGCCGCCATCGACTTGAGCAGTCGCGTGCGCAGTTCCAGCAGATGTGAGAACAGCCCCTGCTGCAGGCCGTCGGCGACGTTCCCGGATTCCGGCGTGTCGGACTCAGGCATCGTCATGCGCGGGATTCCTGGCCGGTTTCGACAGCGGTTCGCCCAATGGCAACTCGGTCTGCATGCTTTCCGACGGCACGGTGGCCGCCGGCCCGTCATCAGGGATCGTGGTTTCAGCGGCGACGGCGGGTTCCGGCTTCACCAACACCGCAACCTCGGCGACCGCCTTGCTCAGCGGCTCATGCACCTGCAGCACGCCGTCCTTCAATTCGTTCTGGGCCGCTTCCGCGCGGGCCGCAGCCTCGCGCGCGGTGCGCTTGATCTGTTCGATCTCCAGCTCGCGCTCGACCTCGGCACGCACGTTGTCCCAGCCACTGCGCACGCGTCGCAGCAGAGCGCCGGCCGTGCGCGCGGCACCGGGCAACTTCTCGGGACCGAGCACGATCAACGCGATCAGGGCGAGCAGTACCAGTTTGCCGAGACTGATCTCGATCATCGCCGCGCTCCGCCCGCCGCGCGCTTACTTGGTTTCGCTGGAGTCGCGCTGACTCTGCTTGGCGGCACTGTCGGCCGGCGGCGGGTCGGCGCGCAGCTGCTCGGCGGCCTTGCGCGCAGCCTCCTCTTCCTTCTGCTTCGCGTCGTCGTCGCCGCTGAGGCCTTTCTTGAAGTCACGGATAGCGGCACCCAGATCCGGCCCGAGGTTGCGGATCTTCTTGGTGCCGAACACCAGCAGCACAATCACCAGCAAGATCAGCCAATGCCACACACTGTCAAAACCCATAATCGAC
>DASZCB010000454.1:0-7209 GCA_035943575.1 Rhodanobacter sp.
TTGTCGGGATAGCCGATCTTCTTGGTGAACGCGCCGAGTTTGGTTTGCGCGTACTTCTTGGTGGGGGCGCTCATCCAGTCGAGCGTCGCGATGTCGTCGTGCAGCACGCCCTGGAGGTTGTCGACGAGCGCGAGCGCGCGCGCCTTGGCGGCGGGCGAGAACGTGCGCGCGACGTAGGCCTTGCCGAGGACGTCGCGCAGCGAGGAGTCGGCGGCGGTGGTGCAGCGCTGCGAGCGCGGGAGCTGTTCCTTGACGCCGCTCAGCACGGTGCTGCGGAAGGCGAAGCTCGCGTCGGCGAAGCGCTTGGGCAGCGAATTCGCGAACGAATCGGCGATGTGATAGCGCAGGTACGACTTCCACGTCGCGAGCGGCGTCGTGGCGACCAGGTTGTCGTACGCCGTGACGTAGGCCGGGATCGCGACGTCGATGGTGCTGAACGACGGTGCGTTGTACGTGGCGAAGTACGACGACCACGGGATGTGCGGCGCGAGCTTCGTCAGGTCGGCGACCGGCATCGGGTGATACGTCGCGGCGGGATCGCGCATCTCGACGCGCGTCGGCGTCGCCTTCGCGAGCGCGGTCTCGAGCGCGATGACCGCGTCGGCCTGCGTCTCCGCGGTCGCCGGCGCGTCGCCGAGGTTCGTCAGCTGCGCGACGACGTAGGTGCGGTACGCCGTGCGGATCGCTTGCGACCGCGCGTCGTCCTTGAGGTAGTAGTCGCGATCGGGCAGGCCCAGCCCGCCCAGGCCCAGCGACGCGATCTGCTTCGATGAGTCCTTGGTGTCGGAGTCCGAGCCGAAGTTGAGCCCGCCGCCGACGCCGACCACATGCAGCTTGCCGATCTCATCGACGAGCGCGGGGACCGACGCGACGCGCCCGACGTCGGCGAGCATCGGATCGACCGGCCCGGTGCCGGCCTTCTCGATACCGGCCTCGTTCATGCATGCGCGGTAGAACGCGCCGATCTTCTGCTCGTCGCTGCCCGCCGGCGCCGAGGTGTTCTTGGCAGCGTCCTCGAGGATCGAAGTGACGACGGCCCGGTTCTGCTCGGCGAGCTCAGGCAGGCTGCCCCACGTCGCATGGCCGGCGGGGATGGGGTTCTTCTTGATCCAGCCGCCTGTGGCGAACTGGTAGAAGTCGTCGCATGCTTTGCACGTAGGATCGAGGTCCCCGGGATCCAGCACGAGCGTATTTGCGGCGGGGCCGCCAGCAGTCGTCCCCGTGGCAACGTGCGGAAGCGAGGTAATGAAAAGCGCGGACAGAGCCCCAGCGCCAACGGCACGGAGAAAAAAACGAATCAAGTGCACTTCCCCATCTTTCGGAAAGCACGTAAATTTACTTCCGGCCCTGCGGTCGGTTGGACCGTTCCGGCGCAGCCTGCGAAACGAACTTTGGTGTGAATGTGTGACTCTGTCCCGTCGAGGTAGGCGTCAATTGCAAGCGCCTCAGCACCGCATGAGAAACATTAAACGACGGGTACACACTGAATCGCCGATACCGCCGAGGATGAGAGACCAATGCAGCCGATGCAAAAAATAAACTGTCGGTAGTCGACTGCCTTGACAGTCCCGTCCACTAGTGGTAAGATTATCTTACCACTAGTAATTTGCTCTTGAGGGCCTCTATGGACGCCGACTACGTGAAGCAGGCGCTGATCAATGTGCTCATTGAGATTCAATCCTCGAGCAAATTGGCGTGCCCAAAACTACTAGGTGAAACGAAGCCGATTGAAGACCTTGGAAAATTCGACAGCAAGGTTTGGCCGGTAGCGTCCGCGATGGTCGCTATTGCGCTCGGAGTACCCATTCCAAATAACATCAACCTCTTTCGTAAGAAAGCTGGAAAGACACCGTTGACAATTGATGAGAGCGTTGTGTTGATCTGCGCGCTGATAGACTCGAAAGAAGCTATTACCGGAATCACTGTCGCATGAATGACGCAGACGGAAAACGGCGCACTGAACTTGCGGCGCGCATTCGAGAAGCACGAACATTGGCAGGGCTCTCACAAGGCCAAGTTGCTCGCATGCTGCAAATGCATCGGCCATCCATTTCGGAAATTGAAGCGGGCAATCGTCGAGTGACCGTTGACGAGCTCTCGCGGATGGCAGAGCTATTCGACGTCAGTCTCGAATGGCTTTACGCCGTACCACGACAGGATGCTCCGGAAGATTCGAGGCTTCAGTTGGCAGCGAGGGAGCTTGGGAAGCTGAAGCCGGACGACCTGGATCGCCTTATGAAACTTCTCGCGGCAATGCGCCAGGACCAAGGCGAGAGAGGTCGCTCGTGATGAGCAACGTTCTACCGTTTTACGGCCGGAGTGCTGTGGCGAGTCGGGGGATGATCGCAGCTATATCCGCTCGACAAGACGCCGGTGTGGATCCGTACAGCCCCGTATCAATTTACGACTTCTGCGACGCGGTCGGAATCGTGGTCCGATTTAATGACATAGCGACATTAGAAGGCATGTACCAGCGCGGGTCGCCGCCTCGGATACATCTTTCCGCTCTGCGCCCCCTTGCGCGCAGAGCATACAGTTGCGCACACGAATTGGGGCATCACCTGTTAGGGCATAGCAGTACCGTTCATGAACTTCGTTCTCGACTCAGCAGGTCTGATACATACGACCCAACAGAACTACTGGCCGACGCCTTCGCTGGATTCTTGCTAATGCCAGCGTTAGGGTTGCGCCGGGCATTCGCCGACCGGGGCACTACGGCGAACGAAGCAACGTCTCATCAGGTCTATGCCATAGCGTGTGATTATGGAGTGGGGTATTCGACGCTTGTAAATCACCTTGCATACGGATCGACTGAGATTCCACGAAGTCGAGCCTCCGCGCTTCTACGGGTAAGCCCGAAGACTCTCCGTGCCGACCTACTTGGTATGTCTTCTTCGGATCAGGTTGTTTACATTGATCACTTCTCGAGGGCATCTCTTATAGATGCAGAGGTAGGATCGGTACTCTTGTTGCCGAGAGGCACGAAACAACATGGGCAAGCACTAACCTACGAGCGCGACATTGTGACTGGATCGCTCTTTCGCGCAGTACAGCCCGGCATCTCGCAGATATTCTTGGGTGGCTCACGAGCTATCTTTTCCAGGATCTCTAGGTTTCAGTATTGCGGCCTCGCGCGGTACCGCCATCTTGAGGATATCGACGATGGCTAAGCGTTCGCATCGATCTCTTATTATCGATAGCAACAACGTATCGCACGCTTGGGGCCGCGCTCTATTGGATGTACTCGACCATCCAGGAAAGACAATCGCGCCGCTTATGGTACAAATCGGTGGCTTCGATATGAATAACCCACCGAATGAAGACCCCATGGTCCGCAGCGCTCTTGACCAGTTGCTTCGACAAACGGACAACTGGGATGTAGAAACAGTCGCATTTACAATCTTCCCAGAGCGCTATTGGACGATGGCGCGAGGCAGCCGAACTCGACTATATGAGATTTGCGCATTGGCGGTTCCGGGGTTAAAGGCAGCGAACCCCGCGGCGAACCGACGTGGGCTATATTTCGAGCGCATGATGACGTTTGGCAGTGGACCATGTGGGGGCAACCAGCTCGAGTGGGTCCTGCACCAATACCAAAGCAGACGCGGCGTGCGAAAGTCAATGTTTCAAGTCGCGATATTCGACCCCAGCCGTGACCACGTTGCCGAGGCTCAGCTGGGTTTCCCCTGCCTTCAACAGTTGGCATTCGTTCCAACTGAGACCGGCCTTGTTGTAAACGCCTTTTATCCAACTCAACAACTATTTGACAAGGCATATGGGAATTACCTTGGGCTGAGTCAACTCGGTATGTTCATGGCCGGTGAAATGGGCGTTCCGCTCCTTAGCGTAAATGTGATGATAGGTCTGGCAAAACTGGAGCGAATCCCCAAGACCGATGGTCGCCTTCGCGACGTTGCTGATTTGGTACGCACCTCTATCGCGGATGAACGCTGCGGATAGGCCGCCGCGACGAGAGCGGGTGAAGGCTATGCCTGAGCGCTATTAGAACGCCAGAGCGCCCGATGGAGCCCGAAGCTAAGCCAAATGTGACGGAATACTACGCGCTCGGCGCTAGCCGACCTGAATCCCGTAAACTTCCCGTGTCTCAACCACTTGTGCCGGCGCTTGTCAGCGATCTGTACGACGTCTATTGGTTATTTGCGGCTGAACGACATAACGTATTCATAAGGCGACTGCGCTCACTTCCGCCACCATGGACCGCAGACCCGATTCTGCTGACGTTCAAATTTACCAATGCGTACCGTGTGCTGGACCGCGTCAGCCAGTATTTGATCCGTAGCGTGATCTATCGAGCCGACCTGCCGGATACGTCGGCCGAAATATGTTTTCGCATCCTCCTCTTTAAAATATTCAACAAAATCGAGACGTGGCAAAGGCTCGAGCGAGCTTTCGGTAGCATTACTCTTGCGGGCTACGACTTTTATAAGTATGACGAGGCCTTCAAAAGCGCGCTAGCTGCTGGGGATCCGATATATTCGGGCGCATATATTATGCCTCCAGGCGGCAGCAGCTACGGATTTAGCGCTAAGCACCAGAACCACCTCAGACTAATCGAGGCCATCATAACCTCCGGCTTTCCTGATCGCATTAGGCACTGCCGAACCATGCAACAGGTATTTCTGCTGCTTCGCGGCTTTCCGACGATTGGTGACTTTCTCGCATATCAATTGACTACGGATATCAATTACAGCACGCTAACGAACTTCGCCGAGATGGACTTCGTCGTACCAGGTCCTGGAGCGCGCGATGGTATACGGAAGTGTTTTACCCACTCCGGCGGGCTGAACGACGCCGAGCTCATTAAGATCGTCGCCGATAGGCAGGAGTCGGAGTTGGCAAGGCTCGGGCTTTCATTCCCATCGCTCTGGGGAAGACGCTTACAGCTCATCGACTGTCAAAATCTTTTCTGCGAGGTCAGCAAGTACACTCGCGTAGCTTATCCTAGCGCGAAAGGGCTTGCGGGACGAACTAAAATCAAACAGCGCTTTAGAGCGGGGCGCGACATGTATAATGTGTGGCTTCCGCCGAAATGGGGGTTGAACGAGCGTATCGCTGCCGATCCGCATCTCACCGCTCGATACTAAAGCTGGAGCGAAGCGGCTACGCTCGATCAGCTTTCACAGTCTGATAGCGCGATAACGCTCGCAAGCGCATATTCGTCTGAGTGCGTTATGCTGAGCAGCCACCTTCGGATCCCCAGTGCATCCGCGACCAATTCTACCAGGCTGTGGAGTTCGACAAATGGCGCCCCTGACTCACGCGATAAGATCTCTATATCGGTCCAGGCGACGCCATCTCCCCATCCGACGCCAAGCGCCTTTGCAACAGCCTCCTTCGCCGCGAATCGACCGGCCAAACGTTCCGGCTGATTGCTCCCTGTGCCGCTGTCCTCTCGCTCGCTCTCCGTAAAGCATTGAACAATAAAATGCCCGTCTGCGCTGGACACGAGCCGGCGTATTTCCTCGATCGGAACCATATCAATGCCGTGACCGACGATGCTCATAATTTTCCTTGTAGACATCGATGAGCTTGCGAGAGATTGCCGGCCCTTGTGCGCTGGGAATCGCTCGGCTGATGTCAGATCCTAGAGATAAGCAGCGCGCCCTCATAGCAAACAAATAGATAAGCGAGCGTTCGAAATTGATCGGTCACTAGCACCCATCGCACGCCGGGTGGTTCGAACCGAGAGCGCATTATAAATACGATTAGCGCGCGAACTAAAAACGCGGCCGCGAGCCCCATCACGGGTAGCTCCGCAAATGGGTGGTGTGAATTAGCTGCAAACTTGAACACCAATATCGCCGTAATCAAACTCAGAATCAACGCCCACACTCGCGTTCGATCTATTGACTCTGGATGGAGTACGCTCGTCATAGCGGCCAGCAGCGCTGCCGTTACAATTCCATAATCAAGCGCCACGGTGCTGCTTCGCGCTTCTCAGAGGTGCCTCCCGTTGGCTCACCATGGTAACTTGATATGCGAGCTCTTCAACGCTAAGCCGAGTAACAATAACGCTACGCTGATCACAAAGCCCGCCACTGCTTGGTAGAATTTTTGCTGCTCTTCAACGGCACGCAAACGTTGATTTAACGTCTCATACGAAGGAACCTCGCCAGCTAGTAGCATGGTCTGGTCGATCTGCGTTTTTGGAGGCGCTGTCCTAACTTTGTCCGAGTATCGGTCGAGATCAGCGTACCAGATTAAAAAGCAGGGTTGGCCGCGACGTAAATGGATGGTCGATGGGCCAGCATTAAATACAGAGAAGATTAGCGGCCCGTCGTACCCGGGATCGACGTGAAAGCCTGATACATTTACGAGTCCGCGAAATTTGATCGAGGCCTTTATCGATATGAGCGCTATCGCATCGTGCGGAACCTTAACTCGCTCCTCGGTCAATAAAAATGCGAACTGTCCTGGCGGAATTACGAACGCCTCTTCCTCGTCGAGTCTTTTTACAGTCTGCGTACGAGATCCCGGTGCTTTTTCAGCCGGCGAGACATAGGCTTCGTTTCCTATGTGAAGTGTATATGCTGCAGCGTCGATTGCGTGCACGTCAAATGGCGTAATAAGGTACTTTAAATTTATTTCGAGTTTTTCCGAACTCCAGAAGGCCATTTAGCGAGAGTGGTCTTCCGCTACAAATTTGTCCCAAAAAAGATTCTTCCGTTCTACCTGGTCGAGTCGATCCAGCATAAGCTGCTCCAAGTCGTGACCGCGCGATACCGCTTCGGCAATAACAATACGACTTATCTGCGTGACGTTGATTACTAGCATTTCACGAAATGCGACATTCTCAAGGTGGTCGAGAGATTCGCATGCCTTCGCCATTCGACCAGTGTGTCGCACAAGTTGATTGAGGAACCAAAAAACCCCATGATCCGCCGCTGGACGTTCCATTGCTAATGCGCTTTGTCTGCCGAATTCGTTAAGCGACAAACCGTCTATGCATAATATTCTTTGCAAGTTGGCGTTCAAAGTATTAGCTGACGCCAATACGATAATAAAGCAGTCCACGATGATGCGCTCAACAATTGGGTCGTCGGCGCCGCAAACGTCAGTGAGGAGACCGGCGTATTTCGAGAAGTGCAGCGTCATGTGCCGAATTCTATCGGCAACACTCAATGATAGGATGTCGCGGTGGTATCGCTCATCGTGCTTGAACTGCCGCCATTGAAGGTCCAGCAATTC
>DASZCB010000455.1:0-7002 GCA_035943575.1 Rhodanobacter sp.
GGAAATGTTCCGGCGCGCCGGCACCACCGGAGGCAATCAACGGTACATGGCAGACCGCGCGCGCCGCCGACAGTTGTTCCAGGTCGTAACCACTGCGCACGCCGTCGCTGCCCATGCAGTTGAGCACGATTTCGCCGGCGCCGCGCTGCTGCGCCTCGATCATCCATTCCAGCGTCTTGCGCGGCAGTGCCTGTGTCTTGGTGGGATCGCCGGTGTACTGACGCACACGCCATTCACCGTCCGCATCGCGCAGCGAGTCGATGCCGACCACCACGCATTGCACGCCGAACGCGGCGCCCAGTTCGTCGATCAATGCCGGCCGTTCCAGTGCTGGCGAGTTCACCGAGATCTTGTCCGCGCCGGCATGCAACACCGCGCGTGCCTCGTCCACCGAACGAATACCGCCGGCCACGCAGAACGGGATGTCGATCACCCGCGCCACTCGCTCGACCCATCCGCGATCAACGCTGCGTCCTTCCGGGCTGGCGGTGATGTCGTAGAACACCAGCTCGTCGGCGCCTTCGTCGCGGTAGCGCAGCGCGAGATCGACGATTTCGCCCATCACCACGTGATCGCGAAAGCGCACGCCCTTGACCACCTTGCCGTCGCGCACGTCCAGACAGGGAATGATGCGGCGACTCAGCATGCCAGTGCTTCCTCTACCGTGAAACGCCCTTCCAGCAAGGCACGTCCAAGGATCACGCCCTGCGTCCCGGCCTCGCGTGCCGCACGGATATCCTCCAGCGAACGCACACCGCCGGAGGCTTGTACTGCCAGCTGCGGCACGAGATTAGCGAGATGGCGATATAGATCGAGATTGAAACCGGCCAGCATGCCGTCGCGGTCGATGTCGGTGCACAGTAGATGGCGCGCACCGCACGCGGCATACCACGGCGCGAGTTCGTCCAGGGTGCGCGCCTCGATTTCGGTCCAGCCGGCACTGGGCAAGGCCCAGCGACCGTCGATGCGGCGCGTATCGAGCGCGAGGGTCAATCGTTCGGCGCCGTATTTTTCCAGCCAGCCGGCGACCAGCTCGGGATCGCGGATCGCCACGCTGCCGAGCACCACCCGATTCACGCCGGCATCGAACAGGCGCAGAAGATCAGCCTCTTCGCGCACGCCGCCACCGGCCTGGACCTGCATGCCGTCTGCGGCAATCGAGCGGATCACCGCCAGATTGTCGAGGTTGCCCGAACGTGCGCCATCCAGGTCGACCAGATGCAGCCAACGCGCGCCCGCGTCGGCATAACGCTGCGCCAGTTCACGCGGATCGGCCGCGTAGGTGGTCTGCTGCGCGTAGTCGCCCTGCTTCAGCCGCACCACCTGGCCGCTTCGCAGGTCGATCGCGGGAATCACTTCACAGTTCATAGCTTGAGGAAATTCTGCAAGAGCTTCGCGCCGACCGCAGCGGAACGCTCGGGGTGGAATTGCATGCCGTGGAAATTGTCGCGAGCGATCACCGCCGAGAACGCACCTGCGTAATCGGTGGTGGCAAGGCTGTAGTCGCCCAGTGGCACTGCGTAGCTGTGCACGAAATAAGCTTGCTCGTCATCGCCGAGCCCGACCAGCAGCGGATGCGGTCGTTGCGCGACCAGCCGATTCCAGCCCATATGCGGCACACGCAATCCGGGAGCATCCTTGAACCGCTGCACTGGTGCGGGAATCAGACCAAGGCATTCGGTGTCGCCTTCTTCCGAGTGCGTGCACAACAACTGCATGCCAAGACACACGCCGAGCACCGGCTGGGTCAGCGAGCGCAGCAATTCGACCAGCCCCAGCTCGTGCAGCCGCGCCATGCCGGGGCCAGCCGCGCCGACACCAGGCAGGATCACCTTGTCGGCAGCACGGATGGTTGCCGCATCGGCGGTCAGCGCCGCATCCACGCCGAGCCGCTGCAACGCATAACGCACCGAACCGATATTGGTGCCGCCGGCATCGACCAGCACGACGCTCATTACAGCGTGCCCTTGGTGCTGGGCAGCTCACTGCCCTCGCGACGGATCGCCTGACGCAACGTGCGCGCGACAACCTTGAAACAGGCCTCGACCATGTGGTGCGCATTGTCGCCCTGCACGCTCAGGTGCAGATTCGCGCCCAGCGTCTCGCACAGCGAGTGGAAGAAGTGCGGTACCAGTTCGGTCGGAACCTCACCCACGCGTTCGCGCGGAAAGCTGCCTTCGAACAGGAAGTACGGGCGTCCGGACAGATCCAGCGCCGCGCTGGCCTGCGCTTCGTCCATCGGCAGGGTGAAGCCATAACGGCCGATGCCACGCTTGTCACCCAACGCTTGTTTCAGCGCCTGGCCCAACGCCAACGCGCAGTCCTCGATGGTGTGGTGTTCATCGATGTGGGTGTCGCCGTCGCAGTTCAGTTCCAGCGCGAAACCGCCGTGCTTGCCGATCTGCTCCAGCATGTGATCGAAGAAGCCCAGCCCGGTGTGCGCCTTCGGCTCGGCAACCTTGTCCAGATCCACGCTGACCGTGATGCGGGTTTCCTTGGTATTGCGCACCACCGTCGCGGTGCGCGGCGCATCCAGCAACTGGTGCGCCAGTTCGTCCCAGCTCACGCCGAGCGGACCGACGCGACAGCCGCGCACGCCGATGTTCGCGGCAAACTGCAGATCCGTCTCGCGATCGCCCACCATCGCCGAGACTGCACGACTCCAGCCGTCGTCGGCGAGGTAGTGCCGCAGCATGCCCACGCCGGGCTTGCGCGTGTCCTTGCCCTCATGCGGATAGCTGCGATCGATCAGCACTTCGCGGAAACGCACGCCTTGCGAAGCGAGGATACGCATCAGCAATTCATGCGGCCCGGTGAACTGCGGCTCGGGGAAACTGGCGGTGCCGAGGCCATCCTGATTGGTCACCATCACCAGCTCGTAGCCGGCGGCGACGAAGCGTTGCAGTGCGGCGATCACGCCGGGCAGCAGGGCCAGCTTCTCATAGCTGTCGATCTGCTCGTCGGCCGGCTCCTCGATCAGGCAACCGTCGCGATCGACGAAAAGAATCTTGCGGCTCATGCGTATTCACCTGATACCGATCCGTCGGCAAAACCCCGGCCATCCATGGCCGGACTCTTCAATACGGCAAGTACACGGTCATTCTCATTGGGCGTGCCGATGGTGATACGCAGCGCGTCGCCGAGGTTCGGATAGCGGCGCACGTCGCGCACCACGATGCCGGCGGCGAGCAACTTCTGATACACCGCACCGGCATCGTCGAAGCGTACCGCGAGGAAGTTTGCCTGCGACGGCAGCACTTCGCGCACACCGGGTAGACGACGCAGCGCCCCCTGCATCCGCGAGCGTTGCTCGCACACGATGGCGACGTGCTCGCGCGCGTTCACCTGCCCCCAGCCGGACAATCCGATCAGCGCTGCATCCACGCACGGCAGCGGCAACGGATACGGCGGCATGATCCGCTTGAGCAGCGCGACCACCTCGGCGTTCGCCAACAGGCTGCCGATGCGTACGCCGGCCAGCGCCCAGGCCTTCGACAAGGTACGCAGTACGGCGAGGTTGTCGTAACGGTCGATCAGGTCGGCCGCGCTGGCATTGACGGCAAACTCGACATAGGCCTCATCCACCACCAGCAACGCGCGGCCAGCCAGCGCCTGCGCCAGCCGCTCGACACTCGCGCGCGGCACCAGCTGACCGGTGGGATTGTTCGGCGTGCAGATGAAGACCAGCTTCACCGCCGGTGTTACGGCGGCGAGTATCGCGTCCGCGTCCAGCGTGAAATCAGCCTCCAGCGCCACCTCGATCACGCCGGCGTTCTGGATCCGCGCACATACCGCGTACATGCCAAAGGTCGGCGGTTGGATCAGGATGGCGTCTTCGCCGGCGCGACAGAATGCGCGCACCAGCAGGTCGATCGCCTCGTCGCTGCCGCGCCCCACGAGCAGTTGTTCGCGTCGCACACCGTAGAGCGCGGCCAGCGCCTCGATCAGTGCCGCTGGCTGCGGTTCGGGATAGCGGTTGCAGCCAAGGCCGTCGTCCCCGACCGGCGCCCACGCCGATTCATTCGCGTTGAGGAACACCTGGCCACCGCTGGCCTCCATGCGCGCCGAGGAGTAAGGCTGCATCGCGCGGATTTCCGCTCGTGCGAGATCGAGCACGCTCATGACCGTGCCTCCAGTGCGGCCAGCCGTAGGGTCACCGCGCGGCGGTGTGCTTCCAGTTGCTCGGCCGCCGCCAGCGTCGCGGTGCACGGACCGATGTTGCGCAAGCCTTCTTCACTCACTTCCTGCACCGTAATCTGTTTCTGGTAACTCGCCACGGATACGCCGCTGTAGCTGCGTGCATAGCCATAAGTCGGCAGCACATGGTTGCTGCCGCTGCAGTAATCGCCCACCGATTCGGGCGTCCATTGCCCGAGAAAGATCGAACCGGCGCTGTCGATGCTGTCCAGCAGTGCGCGTGGCTCGGCTACCTGCAGAATCAGGTGTTCGGGCGCATAACGGTTGCTCACCTGCACTGCCTGCGTCAGCGAATCGACGGCGATCAACCGACTCTGTACCAATGCCTTTTCCGCGATCGCACCACGCGGCAATTCAGCACATTGTCGATCGACCTCGAACGCCACCTTGTCCAACAGATCGGCGGATGGACTGAGCAGGATCACCTGCGAATCCGGCCCGTGCTCGGCCTGCGACAGCAGATCAGCAGCGACGAACACCGGGTTGGCCTCGGCATCGGCGATCACCAGCACCTCGGACGGCCCGGCCGGCATGTCGATCGCCGCACCATCCGGGTCGGCGGACACCTGCAGCTTCGCCTCGGTGACCCAGGCATTGCCGGGACCGAACAGCTTGTCGCACTTGGGTACGCTCGCGGTTCCATAAGCCATCGCCGCGATCGCCTGCGCGCCGCCGAGCTTGAACACCTTGTGCACGCCAGTGACACGCGCGGCATACAGCACGGCCTCATCGCAACGACCATCCGCACGTGCGGGCGAGCACAGCACCACTTAGCGGCAACCGGCGATGTGCGCCGGCACGCCCAGCATCAACGCGGTCGATGGCAACGGCGCACTACCTGCGGGCACATACAGGCCGACCCGGCTGATCGGGCGCAGCATCCGTTCTACCCGCACGCCAGGGGCGGTATCCACGCTCACCGCTTGCGGCGCGGCGGCGCGGTGGAACAGCTCGATGCGTGCAGCCGCCTCGTGGATCGCCGCCTTCAGCGTGGGATCGAGCGACGCTTCGGCGGCGGCGAATTCGGCCTCATCCACTTCGATCGCGTCCAGCGTGCAGCGGTCGTACTTCGCGCTGAGTTCCCGCAGCGCGGCATCACCACGCGCGCGCACCGCAGCGATGATCTGCTCGACGCCGAGACGCAGCTCGCCCGCGCGCGCTTGTGCGGGGCGTGCCAATGTCTCGCGACGCGCGGTCTCGTTCAATGCATTCCAGTCGATACGATTCATGCCAACCTGCTCTTCATGCCAACCTGCTTCATGCCAACATTTTCTCCACCGGCAACACGAACATCTCGCGCGCACCGGCCTTCTTGATCTCTTCAAGCTGACGCCAGCTCACCTCACCGGCGCACAGTGCCTGCAGCATCAGCTGATCCGGCTGACCGGCAACCGGCAGCAAGGTCGGCTGCGGGCCGCCAGGCAGCAGCCGAATGACCGCCTCCAACGTGTGACGTGAGGTCTGCAGCAGCAGCAAGCGCGACTCGCGCACCTGGATTACGCCATCCAGTCGCTTCAGCAGCAGCTCCAGCATGTCGCCGCGTTCATCCACCGGCAGCACCAGCGGGCCAGCCAGCACGGCCTCGCTTTCCAGCAGCACCTCGGCTTCACGCAGCTGGTTCGCGACGAGAGTGCCGCCGCTCTGCACCAGATCGCAGATCGCGTCGGCGGTGCCCAGCTTCGGCGCAATCTCGACCGAGCCGGCCAATGTCACCACGCCGGCAGTCACGCCATGCATGCGCAGCCATTCGCCGAGCAGACCTGGATACGAGGTGGCGATGCGCCGGCCTTGCATTTGCTGCGGCTGCTGGTAATCGAACTCCTGCGGCACCGCGATCGACAACCGGCAGCGGCCGAAGCCGAGCGGGCGCAGTTCGCTGAGCGGCTCGGCCTCGCGTCCCGCGGTGAGCTGGAACTCGCTAAGCACGTTGCGCCCGACGATGCCGAGATCGCACACGCCCTGCGCGATCAGGCCGGGAATGTCGTCATCGCGCACCAGCAGCAGATCGACCGGCTCGCCCTCGCCAAAGCAGAACAGTTTGTCGCGACTCTGCCGGAAGGTAAGCCCGCAACGGGTGAGAAGATCCAGCGCCGGCTCGGTGAGCCGCCCGGATTTCTGCATCGCGATACGCAAACGGTCACGCGTCTTCATGCCTTCGCCTTCTTCGCCGCCAGCGATTGCCGCCGCGCCGCCCGTGCCGCCGCAGCCAGATAGCCGCCATTGCCCTGGTTGAGGGAACGCGCCACCCGCCCGATCGTGGTGATGCTCACGGCGGTGCGCTCGTGGATCTCTCGATACGACACGCCTTCCTGCAGATACGGCACCACCCGCCAGCGATCCACCAGCACTTCAAGTTCCGCCGGCGTGCACAGATCGCACAGGAAGGCGTTCATCTCGTCGGCGCTCTTCAATGACAGCAGCGCCTCGCAAAGGCTCCGCTCGACAGACTCGGCCGAGGTCTCAGGATCAAGTGATCGACGCTTCATAATGTACTAATGCATTAATACGATGGATCTAATCATACACAGCATGCGGCGCGACAGCAAACCGCCCGATCTGCAGGCGCCGAGCCGACATTCAGATTTCTCCACGACATCGCGTAGCCGTGATCACGGCCGCCGATCCGCTGCAACTCCAGGCCGGCTGCCTACAGCCCCGGACACTGAGCCAACCAGGGAACCTCACCACATCGCACGTCATCCCATCCCGCAACTGCCAGCGCGTCGGCGTTGTCGCGACATCGCACCGCAGTCAGCTATACCGTCGCCGGTGGGATAATGGCGAAACACAGAACGTGCCCCGAAG
>DASZCB010000456.1:0-3117 GCA_035943575.1 Rhodanobacter sp.
AATCGGTGGCCGGAGCTGCTCGCGATCCGTGGCACCCAGACGTCATTCGCGGTCATGGGCACGGCGATCCTGTTTGCTGTCGTTCACCTCGGCTCGGGCTGGCCAACGGTGGTCGGAGCGCTCGTATTGTCCGTACTCGCGGGCGAGCTACGCAGGCGTAGTGGGAGCCTTCTACCGGCGATGGTCGTGCACTTGCTATTCAACGCCGCCGCCATGCTCATGCCTTCAGCATGAATACACCGGCCCTTCTGTCAAAGGGGCGGTTCCGTACTCAAATCATGAAAGCCGTCGCTACGCCTTCTCAGCCACCCAGCGGTTGCCCGATACGGCGTTCGGTCGCTTCGTCCGGCCTCGCCACCAGCGCACCGGTACGCATCAGGCTGACGCTGTAGTGGCCCTGGTCGACCAGCGGCAGGAACACGCCGCTGCCGTAGACGGTGTCGACTTCGGGCAACCATTGCGGGTATTGCTTGCTGAGGGCGAGCAGGTCGAACGCACCGGCTTCGCCGAAGCTGATCACAGTGCGCGGTGCGCTTGCTTCCTGCGCAGCATCCTCGTAGCGGCCGGACAAGCGGTCGAGCCGGTACAGCGGCGGCATGCCGGCCAACAGCGCGGGCAGCTTCCACTTCAGCACGATCGCCTCGACACGCCAGTCATCGCCGGACAGCAGCACTTGCCGCGTGCTGCCGTCGGGCCAGCTCAGGATGAGCGCCCAGCGTTGCGGCGACAGGATGCGCGCGTCGATGTTGACCACCGGCGCTTCCTCGCCGAGCAGCCGATAGCCGCGCAGCGCTAAACCGGTGCCGGCCAGCAGCAGGGTGAGCGCGAAGCAGACCAGGCACAACAGCGCACGCCAGCTGGCCGACAGGCGGCGGCGGTTGTGCAGGTGCCGGCGCAACACCACCAACTGCACCAGCGTGATCAGTGCGAACACCGCCGCCAGCACCAGTAGTACGGTCATCGGCAGGCGTAGCAGCGTGCTCCAGTCCATCGTGAATCCCTCACCGCCTTGGTGTGCGATTTGTGCACACATCATAACGGGCGATGCCGCCGGCATCGCTATACTGCGGTCGTCTCAAGGAACCCTCGCCATGCACCGATCCCTCCTGCTGCTGCCGTTCTGTCTCGTTGTCGCCACGCTTGCCGGCTGCGGCAACAAGGGCCCGCTGACGTTGCCGCCGACCAAGCCGGCAACGACCGTACCGGCACCGGTCGCGCCCGCCACCGCCGCCAGCAGCGCCGTGCCGGCGACTCAGCACCCCTGAACGACGGCTCGATCATGCAGTTGCGCTTCTCCAAGATGCACGGCATCGGCAATGACTTCGTTGTGCTGGGTGGTCGGCACGACGGCATGCCGCTGGATGCCGCGCAGATCCGCGCGCTGGCCGATCGGCACACCGGCGTAGGTTTCGACCAACTGCTGAGCGTCGAGCCTGCACGTGATCCGGCGTGCGCGTTCTACTACGGCATCTGGAACGCCGATGGCTCGCCCTCGGGCCAGTGCGGCAACGGCGTGCGCTGCGTGGCGGCGTGGCTGCATCGCGCCGGCGCACTGGCGCTCGACGACAGCGTGATGATCGAGAGTCCGTCCGGCCCGGTGACGGTGCGCCTGCTCGGCGCAAACGAAGTCATGGTGAACATGGGCGAGCCGATCTTTGAGCCGCCGCGAATCCCGTTCGCAGCCGAAGAAGCGGCGGATCATTACGAAATCACCGTAGGCGACCTCACGCTGACCATCGGCGCGGTCTCGATGGGTAATCCCCATGCGGTGGTGGTAGTGCGCGAGCTGGCCGATCCTGACCTGCAAAAGCACGGCCCGCTGCTGACCGCGCACGAACGTTTTGCGCAGGGCGCCAACGCCGGCTTCGTGCAGCAGCTCGATCGCGGCCATCTGCGCCTGCGTGTGCACGAGCGCGGCGCCGGCTGGACGCTGGCCTGTGGCACCGGCGCCTGCGCGGCGATGGCGGTGCTGCATCAGCGTGGTGAAGTCGACGACCGTGTGCAAGTGGAGCTGCCCGGCGGTACCCTGCGGATCGACTGGGCCGGCCCCGGCCGCGCGTTGTGGATGAGCGGCCCGGCGGCGTTCGCGTTCGAGGGCGAATGGACGGTTCCGGCCAGTCCGGCCCGACGCGGCGGTTGAAGCGCGCCCGCGTCCATCGCACACTCCAGCTGGACGGCACGCTCCCCCCGCGTGTCCCGCTACGGTTCGAGGACACTTTCGCATGACCGCAACCCTGCTCGACGACGCCGCCCAGGCCCGCGTGGTCGCGGCGTATCTGAAACGCCATCCGGAATTCCTCAGCGAATATCCCGAGCTGGCCGCCAAGTTGACGATGCCGCGCGAGCAGGGCGCGGTGTCGTCGCTGGCGGTTTATCAATTGCAAAGTCTGCGCGACAAGAACGCCGAGCTGGAACGCCGTCTCGCCGAGCTGATCGGGATCGCCGCCGAGAACGAGCAGTTGATGGAGCGCGTGCATGCACTCACGGTGGCGCTGTTGCGCGCGAACACCATGGAGGTGACCGCGCGCAGCGTGGTCGCCAAGCTCAGCGCGGATTTCCACACCGAGCAAGTACGTCTGCTGCTATTCGGCAATGATCCGCTGCTGCCGCGCGCCGACTGGCTGCAGCAGCTGGCCGGCCCCGAGGCGCTGCCGGAATTCGCCGAGTTTCTGCATCAGCACGAACCGGTCTCCGGCCGGCTGTCAGCCGAAAAACTCCAGCGGCTGTTTGGTGCTGCGTCCAGCGAAATCCGCTCGGTCGCGATGATGCGGCTGGGCGACTCCGGCATGCTCGCCATCGGCAGTCACGATCCGGATCGTTTCCAGCCCGGCATGGGCACGCTGTTCCTTAAGATGATCTCCGCCACCATTACCGCCGCGTTGGCGCGCTCGCGGGACCTCGCCTGAGCCGGCGATGACGCCAGAACAACAGATCGACAGCTGGCTCGCCCGCCTGGCCAGCGAGCGGCATGCCTCGCCGCACACGGTCGCCGGCTATCGTCGTGATCTGGCCAAGCTGCTGCGTTTCATGCAGGCGCAGGAGCTGGTTTCGTTCGACGCGCTGGATGGCAACCTGATGCGCACGTTCATCGCCGGCGAGCACCGCGCCGGCCTCGCG
>DASZCB010000457.1:0-3466 GCA_035943575.1 Rhodanobacter sp.
CCGGCGTCGATGCCTGCCGAACCACGCTGGGCATCAGCGCGTTGCCGACGCCGATCGCGATCGAACTGAAATGCGTCGCGGCACTCCCGACGGAGCCACGCTGACCTTTCCGCCCTGGGCGGGACGCGCACGGATCGAAGAGCGCACATGAAAAACCCCGCCGGTCTGCACCGACGGGGTTTCGATTCACAGCAATAACCAGTCGGCTATCAGCCAGCCGTGCTGGCGGCAGCCGGAGCGGCTGCTGCTGCAGCCTTGTGATGCTTGTGGTGCTTCTTGTGGGGGGTCTTCGCTGCCGGTGCAGCATCAGCTGCCGGAGCAGCCATCGGCGCAGCAGCCGGAGCAGTTGCGGGAGCCGCCTGTGCCGCCGGGGCAGCCGTCTGCGGAGCAGCCGCCTGAGCCAACACGGAGCCGGAAAGCGCAACGCCAGCCACGAGCAGGGAAGCGATCAGAAGTTTACGCATCATAGGTTGAGCCTCGGAAAATTAGGTATCGCGAACCCGGCCGGAACCCGGCAACTCGGGTGGCGCGACGTGCCGACAATAGCAGCGGGAACGAGATACCACGACTGAATGAGCATGCGGAATTTTCTACGTTTCACTCACGCAGGATCTTGACTTTCATTCAGCACGATGCTGAACGCAATAACTTACGTTTAGTTCAAACAGATCCGCAGCATTCGGCCGATCAACTTCTGCACCGCCGGCGCCTTCTCTTCGTCGTATTCGAAGCTTGCTTCGTCCATGTAATTGAGCTGTGCCAGCTCCAGTTGCACGGCCTGCACGCCGGTGTCGGAATTGCCGTAGTGCCGGGTGACGTAACCGCCCTTGAAACGGCCATTGACGGCAAAACTGAAGTGCGACTGTGACTCCAGACAAGCCTGCAATTTCGCTTGCAGCGCCATGCCGCAACTCGCTCCAGCCGCCGTGCCGAGATTGAAGTCCGGCAACCGGCCCTCGAACAGCATCGGCACCTGGCTGCGGATGGAATGCCCTTCCCACAGCACCGCCCGGCCATGTTCAGCGCACAGATTCGCAAGTTCTTGCGCGAGAGCCTGATGATAGGGCTGCCAGAATTCGTTTATCCGCCGTTGAACTTCGTTGCAGTCCGGCGTATCGCCATCGAGATACAGCGGCTCGCCATCAAAACCGATCGTCGACACAAGACCAGTCTCGCGCTGCCCCGGATACAGCGCATGCCCGTCGGCAGGCCGGTTGAGATCGATCACATAGCGCGATGCCGCGGGCTTCAGCACGCTGGCGCCCAGCGCCTGTGCCAGCGGCTCGTACAGCCGTGCCACATGCCAGTCGGTATCCGGCGAGCGGCGCGCCGCCGGGCGCATGCGCGCGGCGATCTCTTCGGGAATGAAGCTGCCGTCGTGCGGCAGGCTGATCAACAGCGGCACACGACCGCGCTGCAAGGTGAAGTTGGCCATGCGCGCCATTGTACTCAGCCCATCAGCACCAGTTCTTCCGCCGACGTCGGATGGATCGCCACCGTCGCATCCAGGTCGCGCTTGCGTAGGCCGAGTTTCAGCGCGACAGCAAAGCCCTGCAGCATTTCGTCGGCACCCGGCCCCAGCACATGGATCCCGAGCACGCGTTCGTCGCTACCCACGCAGACCAGTTTCATCAGGCTCTGGCCATGCCCGCCAGCCAATGCCCATTGCATCGGCGTGAAACGGCTGCGATAGACGGTGACCGCATCACCATGCTGTTCGCGGGCATCTTCCTCGGTCATGCCGACCATGCCGAGCGGCGGCTTGGAAAACACCACGCTGGGGATGTTTTCGTAATCCAGCCGAGCCTCCGACTGGCCGCCGAACAGCCGATCCGCCAATTGCCGTCCGGCCGCAACGGCCACCGGCGTCAACGCCTTGCGCGCAGTAACGTCACCGACCGCATGGATACCGGCCACGTTGGTATTCTGTTGTGCATCAGTCCGCACGTGGCCGCGTTCATCGGTACCCACGCCGAGCGAAGCAAGCCCCAGTGCTTCGGTGTTGGGTACCCGTCCCACCGCCCACAGCAGCGCATCGAAGGGGCCGTGCGAACCGGTCGCAGCATCGTCGAGCAGGATGCCATCCGTGCCGCGATGCACCGCCTGCACTGCGCTTTGCAGACTGACCCGAATGCCCTGCGCTTCCATCAACTCCCGCAATGCCTGCACCAGTTCCGCATCGAAGCCTTCCAGCAGACGCTCGTGCGCCAGTACTTCCACATCACTGCCGAGTGCCTGCAGCAAACCGGCAAATTCCACCGCCACATAGCCACCACCCACGATCGCCACGCGGCGCGGCAACGCCTGCAGCGCGAAGACATCGTCGGAGACCATGCCCAGCTGGAAGCCAGGCAGGGCCAGCGTACGCGGGCGCGCGCCGGTGGCGATCACGATCTGCGCCGCCTGCAGCTGGCTGCCGTCGGTCAGCTCGACCGTGTCGGCCGTGACAAAACGGCCGGCCTGACGGATCAACTGCACACCTGCTTTCTGCAGACGTTGCGCATAGCGCTGATCGATCGCATCGATATAGCGCGCCCGCACTTCGCGGAAATGCTCCCAGTCCAGCGACCCAGGCGTCGAAGCAAAGCCCACGTCGACCGCAAACTGTTGCGCCTGCGCCCATTGCGCAGCAAACCACAACGCCTTCTTCGGCACGCAGCCGCGATGCACGCAGGTGCCGCCCAGCGCGCCCGGATCGAGCAAGGCCACCCGGGCACCATGCTGCGCGGCGCGGAAAGCTGTGGCCAGGCCGCCGGAACCGGCGCCGAGCACGATCAAATCATGACTTGCCGTCATCGCAACATCCTCGGTGATTTTTGCGAATCTACCTCATGCAATTCGCAGGCGCTGTCGAAAACAGCGCAGACTTCTGCGACCAGAATCAGCCACATCAATGCATGTGACCTTCATCACGTGCACAGGGATCATCCATGACACTGGCTCTTGTAAGGCAACTCATGCAAATCTAGCCTTACGCCAAATGAAGGCATGGGGGTACAGGTCATGCAGCAGCGTCTCGTTGCCACTACGTGGATCATGCTGGCACTTGCGGCCGCCTGCACCAGGGTCCACGCCGCGCAAGAGCAGCAGGATCTATTCGGCGAACTGCAATCGCGAACCAATGAACTGTCTCGATACTGGTACTTGACCACGGCAATCCCGGGGCTGCCGAAAGCAGACCAGTCAGTGGCCAATCAGCTGCTGGCATCCAGCGAGAACGAATTGGGCCTCTACAGCGAGGCGGTTCGAGATTTTCCGCTGCGCAGTCAGCCACCCGAGAAATTGATTCTGCCCCAGGCAACAACCTGGCAGGCGATGGATGCGGTCGATACCATCACTACGCTAGCCCGCAATCGCCGCATCGTGATGGTAAATGAAGCACACCATGATGCGCACACGCGCTTGCTGACCCTGGCGCTATTGCCACGCCTGCGCGCCATGGGGTTTACCCACTTCGCGGCTGAAG
>DASZCB010000458.1:0-1972 GCA_035943575.1 Rhodanobacter sp.
AAAGTTGGCATGTTTGGTCCCGATCAAATCTTGTGAATGGCGAGCTGCTGCACCAGCTGCGACACCGAGCTGTTCATCAGGTGGACCAGCGGCTGCGGCCAGACACCCAGCGCCAGCACCGCGGCGGCAAAGGCGACCAGCACGAACGTCTCGCGGCCGTTGATTTCCTTCATCTCGGCCACGTGCGGGTTGGTGATTTCGCCCCACAGCACGCGCTTGACCAGCCACAGCGTGTAGGCCGCGCCGATGATCAGGGTGAATGCGGCAAACAATGCGATCCACGGATTCGCGGCGAAGCTGGCCAGGATCACCATGAACTCGCCGACGAAACCACTCGTACCCGGCAAGCCGCAGTTCGCCATCGCGAACAGCACGTAGAAGAAGCCGAACCACGGCATCACGTTGATGACGCCGCCGTAATCCTTGATCTGGCGCGTGTGCAGGCGGTCGTACATCACGCCGATGCAGGTAAACATTGCGCCTGAGATGAAACCGTGCGAAACCATCTGCACCATCGCGCCCTGCATGCCGAGCAACGCCATGTCGGTATTGCCCGACTCGCGCACCAGCATGAACGCGATGAAGATGCCGAGCGTGACGAAGCCCATGTGGGCCACCGACGAATACGCCACCAGCTTCTTCATGTCCTCCTGCACCAGCGCGACATAGCCGATGTAGACGATCGCGATCAGGCTCAGCAGGATGATCAGCCAGGCGAAATGCGCACCCGCGTCCGGCACGATCGGCAAGATGAAGCGCAGCATTCCGTAGGTGCCGACCTTCAGCATCACCGCTGCCAGCACCACCGAGCCGCCGGTCGGCGCCTCGACGTGGGCATCCGGCAGCCAGGTGTGCACCGGCACCATCGGCACCTTGATCGCGAACGCGATCAGGAACGCGAAAAAGATCCAGGTCTGCTCCTTCATCGTCAGCGGCAGTGCCGCCAGCGTGGCGATATCGAACGTGTGCGCCTGCTGGTACAGGTACAGCAACGCGATCAGCATGAAGACCGAGCCGAAGAACGTGTAGATGAAGAACTTCAGCGTCGCGTATACCCGTCGCGGGCCGCCCCAGATACCGATCAGGATGAACATCGGGATCAGGATCGCCTCGAACAGCGCGTAGAACAGCAGCGCGTCGGTGGCGCAGAACACGCCGATCAGCAGGCCTTCCAGCATCAGCATCGCGGCCATGTACTGGTGCGGCTTGTCCTGGATGACTTCCCAGGCACCGACAATCACCAGGATGCCGACGAAGGTGGTCATCAGGATCAGCGCCACCGAGATGCCGTCGACTGCCAGGCTGTAATGGACGCCCCACGAGGCGATCCACAGACGGCTTTCGGCCAGTTGCATGCCACCCGCGTCAGGGTGGTATTGCACCAACAGGAACAGGCTGACCGCAAAGGTCAGCACCGCCACCAGCAGCGACAACCAGCGCGCCAGATTGGGGCGCGTGGAGCCGGCAAGCAACACTGGAATCGCGCCGGCGACGGGGAGCCAGATCAGCAGGCTGAGCAAGTGATTGAACATGTGTGCTTGCTTCCCTTATTGCCCGACCAGTCCGGCACCAATGAACCAATACCCGCCAAGCAGCAGGATCAGGCCGAGAATCATCGCGAAGGCGTAGTGATAGAGGTAACCCGACTGCAGGCGACGCATCGTGGCAGCGATACGGTGAATCATGCTCACCGAGCCGTTGACCATGGTGTCGTCAATCACCGCCGTGTCACCCGCCTTCCAGAACAGGCGGCCGAGCTTGACGCCACCGCGTGCAAACACCACGTAATAGACCGCGTCGATCCAGTACTTGTGGTGGAGCACGCTGTAGAACGGCTTCAGCGCGTTCTTGATCTTGTCGGCCACCGTCGGATTGAACAGGTAGATGTAAGTAGTGATCGCGAAGGCAGTAAGCACTAGGAAGAATGGCAACTGGGTGAACCCGTGCAGCGCCATCCCCAGCGAGCCATGGA
>DASZCB010000459.1:0-3084 GCA_035943575.1 Rhodanobacter sp.
GCTGCAAAAATTCCAGTGCATCGAACTGCATCAGACGATGACTGGCACCACTGAAACCGTTCAAAGCGAGATTGCGCGATGCCCACTCCAGATACGTGGCGGACAGATCCACGCTGGTGGTTTCCAGCGCGCCACCGGCCGCCGCGTGCACGCTGGCGGTGGCGGTGTAGGCGAACAGGTTGAGGAAGCACTTTCCGTCCGCCAACTCGCGCACTTTCGCGCGAACCAGACGATGGTCGAGGAACAGGCCGGTATCGAGATAGTCGGTGAGGTTGACCAGGAATTTCAGGCCGCCCTCGTCTACCTCGATGAATTCATTGCGCTGATCGAGCTGGCCATACTTGGAGCCACCTTTGCCGCGCTCGCGCGTCTTGATCGCGATGCGTTCGCGCGGCACGCCCAGCACTTCACCGGCGACACGGGCGATCTCGCGCAGGCGCAAACGTGCGATGTCGGCGGGGACGTCGGCCGGCGCGCGGTACTCCTGAATGTGCAGGTGATCGTCGCCACGGGTGTCGCCGTAAACGTCGATCGCGGCGGCGTACTCGGGCAGATCCTGATCATAGGCGCGCCAGCAATGGATGCCTTCGCGGGTCAGTCGCTTGCGCAGGTGCTTGAGGTTTTTCTCCAGCCGGTTCTTCAGCATCTGCGCGCCGGCCGACAACGGCTTCGGTTCGCGCGGCGCTTCGTCGCGCTTACTCGGATCGAAAGTCAGCAGTACGGTTTCCAGCGCACCGTTGTATAGCGCGTAGCGCTTGTCCGCATGCAGCTGCATCGCCCGACCCAGCTCCACGTCACCAGCCAGCACGGCGGCGCGCCAGCCGGTGAAGCGCGCGCGCAGCGCGTCGCCCAGCGTGCGATACAGCTTCGGCATTTCGGCGCGTTCGCCCAGGCGCTCGCCGTACGGCGGGTTGGTGATGACTAGGCCGTAGTCGATACCGGGCGGCGGCGCGGCATGCGTCACGTCCTGCTTGTCCAGCGTGAAGAAGCCGGCCACACCGGCTTCCTGCCCATTGCGTTTGGCCGTCTGCACCATGCGCGGATCGGCGTCGCTGCCGAAGAACACGCTGCGCAAGCTGCGCAGGCCGGTTTCGGCGCGCTGCTTCGCTTCGTCCAGCAAGCCGCGCCACAGCGCGATGTCGTGTTGCTGCCAGCCGAGGAAACCAAAATACTCGCGGCGCAGACCAGGTGCCACATCGGCAGCCATCAACGCGCCTTCGATCAGCAGCGTGCCCGAGCCACACATCGGATCGAGCAGCGCGCCACCGGCGGCATATACCTCCGGCCAGCGCGCGCGCAGCAACATCGCGGCGGCGAGGTTCTCCTTCAGCGGAGCCTCGCCCTGCACTTCGCGCCAACCGCGCCGATGCAGCGGCGAACCGGCCAGATCCAGCGACAGCGTGGCGCGGTCGCGGCGCAGGCGCACGTTGATGCGGATGTCCGGCTCATCGGTGTCGATGCCGGGCCGCGAACCGTCGCGCTGGCGGAACTGGTCGACCACCGCATCCTTGGTGCGCAGGCCGATGAACTGACTGTGGGTGAGCTTGCTCATTGCGGTGCCGGCATCCACCGCGAAGGTGGCGTGGGCGGCCAGGTGTTCGCTCCAGTCAATCTCCTGCACGCCGCGATATAGCGCATCATCATCAGCCGCGTCGAACTCGGCCAGCGGCAGCAGGATGCGGCTGGCCAAGCGCGACCACAGGCAGGCGCGATACGCGGTCTCCAGCGTGCCGGAAAAATGCGCGCCGGCCAGCGCCTCGCGCACGTCGCTGGCGCCGATCGCAATCAACTCGTCACGCAGCAGGTATTCCAGCCCCTTCGGACAGGTGGCGAAGTAGTGGCTCATGCGCTGGCCGCCGGTTGATCGAGCATCTGTCGGAACTGTGCGGCGATCACGTCCATGCTGGCACCCAGCCGATGATCGTCATCCAGCACCAGCAACGGCAGGCGGCGCTGGGCGGCGAATGCGTGCACGCCGGCCAGCGGGCACACCTCGTCGCGCCAGCCGTGGATCAGCAGCGCCGGTACACCGCTTCGCAGGTCGAACGCGCGCGCATAGCCGGGAATCCTGCTCGGCGTGGCCAGCAGCAACAGCCCAGCTACCTGCACGTCCAGCGAGACCAGCCCGGACACGAACGCGCCCATGCTGGAACCGACCAGCAGCGGCGGCGTATCCAGCGCCTCGATAGTGGCGCGCAGACGAGCGATCCGCGGCGCCACCGACTCGGCGTGACCGCGTGCATCGTCGGTGCTGTAGTCCGGCCGCTGCGTGCGCCAGCCCAGCGATTCGGCCAGTGCGGCCAGTGCACTGACCTTGGTGGCGTCGGGACTGGAGTCCGAACCGTGCGAAAGAATGATCTGGCCGCGCATGGCGGTCTCCATGAAAACTTCGAAAAGCAAGGCGTGCATGGTAACAGGCGGCGTTTCCGCCCGGCCTTGCCGCGTGCGAGACTTGGCCGATGCCACTGACCATCCATGACCAGCCGCTGCCCTACGTTGCCTACCTGCCCGAGCGCCCAGCCAGCGCCGTCGAGCTGGTGGTGATCCACTGCACCGAGCTGCCTGACCTGGCCGCCGCCCGCGAATACGGCGAGAAAGTGCTGCACGCCAGCGGTACCGGCAACAGCGGTCACTATTACATCGACCGCGATGGCGCGATTTATCGCTACGTGCCCGGCACCCGCGTGGCGAATCACGTGCGTGGCCACAACCCGAACTCGATCGGCATCGAGCTGGTGAATCTCGGCCGCTACCCGCACTGGTGGGATTCGCATCACCAGCTTATGACCGAGCCCTACACCGCTGCACAGATCGGTGCGCTGCGCGCCCTACTGGCCCAGCTACGCCATGATTTTCCGAACCTGCAGCAGATTGCCGGCCACGAGGATCTGGATACCGCACTGATGCCGGCCAGCGACGATCCTGCCAAGGAAATCCACCGCAAGCTCGATCCTGGTCCGCTGTTTCCGTGGGCCGTAGTGCTGGAAGATAGCGACCTGACACGGATTGGCATGCACTAGCCACGCAGCCTGGATCCGGGCCGGCAGCCTCTATAATCGCGCCTTCGCCGCCACCACGAGTTGC
>DASZCB010000460.1:0-4230 GCA_035943575.1 Rhodanobacter sp.
TCGAACAGCTCTACGCGTTCTACGGCGAACAGGCCGGCGTGCGCATCGCACGCAAGCATCTGGGCTGGTACGCGAAGGATCGCCCGGAGAACGCCGCATTCCGGCAGGTGGTCAACCGCGCCGAATCCGCTATCGAGCAGCTACGCCTGACCCGCGAGTATTTCGCTGCGCTCGCCGCCGGCGAACGTCTGGCCGCCTGATGCCTCAGCTGTGGGAGCGGATTCAATCGCGACCGCCGCAGCCTTGATCTGAAGCCGGCCACATCGCGACTGAAGCCGCTCCGACAAAAGATCGTTGCCGTTTGACTTTGGACGTCCATACGTCTAACTTTCGACACGCTGAAGGTAGTTATCTCTCTATGTAAATAAAGAGATGACCTCAAGGGAAGCCGGTGCGAATCCGGCGCTGCCCCGCAGCGGTATGTGGAAACGACCTCCGTCACAGGCACTGGACGCAACCCGTCCGGGAAGCGACGGACAGTAGGCCGCGCAATACGTCCACGAGCCCGAATACCTGCCTCAGCCGGAAGCGCACCAATGCGCTTCTGCCCGACCTGGCGTTTCCGCGGGGGAACACCGGAGCTTGCACGTTGCAGCCTTCGTGGCCGTGGCGGCGGCTTTGCGTTCTCCCGCGTCGACACCGGCTCGCCCGCGGGGGCGAAGGTCAACGGCGCGGCAATCCTGCGGGCCACCCTTCGTTCCTCTTTGCCCATCATGCAAGAGGAATTTCCATGTCACTCGTTACTTTTTCAGGCTTTCCACGCATCGGCCTCAAGCGTGAACTCAAGCGTGCGCTCGAATCCCATTGGCGCGGCGACAGCAGCGCCGAAACCCTGCTCGACACCGCCCGCCTGTTGCGCAAGCGGCACTGGAAGCTGGCGGCGGATGCCGGCGCCGATGTGGTGCCGTGCAACGACTTCAGCCTGTACGACCACGTGCTCGATACCGCCGTGCTGTTCGATGCCATTCCCTCACGCTACCGACCGGTGTTTGCGGAAAGCCGTCTGGACGGCTATTTCGCAATGGCCCGCGGCCACAAACGCAACGGCCACGACCTGCATGCGCTGGAGATGACCAAATGGTTCGACACCAACTACCACTACCTGGTGCCGGAACTGGAAGCGGGCCAGCGCTTCGTACTCGGCAGCAACAAGCCGCTGGCTGAATTCCTCGAAGCGCGCGAGCAAGGTCATCAGGCCCGCCCGGTGCTGCTGGGCCCGGTGTCATTCCTGCTGCTGTCCAAGACGGTGGACGGCAGCGACCGGCTGGCCTTGCTCGACGTCTTGCTGGCGCCATACATCGAGCTGCTAGGACAACTGGCCGATGCCGGTGCCGACTGGGTGCAACTGGACGAACCCTGTTTGGCACTGGATCTGGACGATGACGACCGCACCGCGTATCGCCACGCCTACGCGGTGCTCGACGCGGCGCGCGCACCACGCCGACTGCTGGCCAGCTATTTCGGCGCACTCGGCGACAACCTGGCACTGGCCGCCACACTGCCGGTGGACGGGCTGCATGTCGACCTGGTCCGCGCCCCGGAACAGCTCGACGCAGTGCTGGATGCACTGCCAGCCAACCTCATCCTGAGTGCCGGCGTGGTCGACGGCCGCAACATCTGGCGCAGCCGGCCCGAGCGTGTGCTGCCATTGCTGCGCAAAGCGCAGGAGCGCATTGGTGACGAACGTCTGTGGCTGGCGCCGTCGTGCTCACTGCTGCACGTGCCGATCGATCTCAGGGCGGAAACCACGCTCGACCCTAAGCGCTGCGCACCGATGGCGTTCGCACGGCAGAAAATCGAGGAGCTTCGCGTCTACGCCGACGCGCTCGCCGGCTTGCCCGAAGCCCATGCCGCGCTCGCTGCGCAACAAGCCTTGCTGGACACGCAGGCGCATGCACACGGTGTGGTCGATGCCGACGTGCGCAACCGTTTGCACACACTCAGTCCGCAGGCCACCCTACGCCGGTCTGCCTACCCGATACGCCGGGTGACCCAGGCCGAAACCCTGGCGCTGCCGCCGTTGCCGACCACCACGATTGGCTCCTTCCCGCAAACCGACGAACTGCGCAAGGCACGAGCCGCGCATCGCGCCGGCAAGCTCGACGATGCCGCCTATAGCGGCCTGCTGAAAGCGGAGGTCGAGCGCGTCGTGCGTTTCCAGGAACATATCGGCCTGGACGTGCTGGTCCACGGCGAGCCCGAGCGCAACGACATGGTCGAGTACTTCGGCGAGCAGCTGGACGGCTATCTGTTCACCCAGCTCGGCTGGGTACAAAGCTATGGCTCGCGCTGCGTGAAGCCGCCGGTGATCTATGGCGACATCGCCCGCCGTGCCGCGATGACCGTGCACTGGTCGAGCTACGCACAGTCCCTCACCGACAAGCCAATGAAGGGCATGCTGACTGGCCCGGTGACGATGCTGCAGTGGTCGTTCGTGCGCGACGACCTGCCGCGCGAAACGGTCTGCCGCCAGATCGCGCTGGCCTTGCGCGACGAAGTACATGACCTGGAAGCCGCCGGCATCAACGTGATCCAGATCGACGAACCGGCGTTGCGCGAAGGCCTGCCACTGCGCCGCGCCGACTGGCCGGTGTATCTGGCATGGGCGGTGGAATGCTTCCGCATCACCGCCGGCGGTGTGCGCGATGCCACCCAGATCCATACCCATATGTGCTACTCGGAGTTCAACGACATCATCGAGGCGGTGGCGGCGATGGACGCCGACGTGATCTCGATCGAGACCAGCCGCTCGCGGATGGAACTGCTCGATGCGTTCGCGCGCTTCCGCTACCCCAACGGCATCGGCCCCGGCGTGTACGACATCCACTCCCCGCGCGTGCCCGACGCGGCGGAGATGCTCGACCTGCTGCACAAGGCACTCGACGTGCTGCAGCCGGAGCAGCTGTGGATCAACCCCGACTGCGGCCTGAAAACCCGCGGCTGGCCAGAGGTCGAGCTGGCGTTGCAGCACATGGTCGCCAGTGCGCGGCAGCTGCGCAGTGAACTGGAACTGACGGCCTGAGTTCGCGGAGTCGACCCCGCCTGGCGCAAACGCAGGCGGGAATCGACGATTGGCATCCTGAGGCACCCGACCGCGTGCAGAATAATCCAGCTAATGAGCGCCTATGGCTGCCGCTGTCAGGCGCCTGGCAGTGCCGCAACAAGGGTGACGAAGCTGAACAGACGTCCAAACGGCTGAACATGCGGCTAACCCCGGGCCTGCTGAAATTAATTCGGGCTGCAAAACCGGGAGCACCGATGTATCATGCCGGGCTTCTTGTATCTCTCTATCCGCACGAAAGGATATAAACCGCGATGTCCAACTACCTGTTCACCTCCGAATCGGTCTCCGAAGGCCATCCGGACAAAGTCGCCGATCAGATCTCCGACGCCGTGCTCGACGCGATCCTCGCGCAGGATCCGCGCGCCCGCGTCGCCTGCGAAACGATGGTCAAGACCGGCGTGGCGATCGTCGCCGGCGAAGTCACTACCAGCGCGTGGATCGACCTGGAGGCGCTGACCCGCAAGGTGATCGTCGACATCGGCTACAACTCCAGCGAAGTCGGTTTCGACGGCGAGACCTGCGGCGTGCTGAACCTGATCGGCAAGCAGTCGCCGGACATCAACCAGGGCGTGGACCGCAAGAACCCGGAAGACCAGGGCGCCGGCGACCAGGGCCTGATGTTCGGCTATGCGACCAACGAGACGAAGGACATGATGCCGGCGGCGATCTACTACTCGCACCGCCTGGTCGAGCAGCAGGCGAAGGTGCGCAAGAAGAAAAACTCGCCGCTGCCGTGGCTGCGCCCGGACGCCAAGAGCCAGGTCACCCTACGCTACGAGCATGGCATCGCCACTGCGATCGACGCCGTGGTGCTGTCGACCCAGCATGATCCGGACGTCAAGCAGAAGGACCTGATCGAGGCCGTGCGCGAGTACATCCTCAAGCCGGTGCTGCCGGCCAAGTGGCTGCACAAGGGCACCAAGTTCCATATCAACCCGACCGGCAAGTTCGTGATCGGCGGACCGGTGGGCGACTGCGGCCTGACCGGCCGCAAGATCATCGTCGACAGCTACGGCGGCATGGCCCGCCACGGTGGCGGCGCGTTCTCGGGCAAGGATCCGACCAAGGTCGACCGCTCCGCCGCCTACGCGGCCCGCTACGTCGCGAAGAACGTCGTCGCGGCCGAGCTCGCCGACCGGTGCGAGGTCAACGTCGCCTACGCGATC
>DASZCB010000461.1:0-5526 GCA_035943575.1 Rhodanobacter sp.
GGCATCGGCACCGAGAAGGTGATGAATGCCGACGGCAAGATGGTCAACCAAAAGTCGATGAACTCGCTGTACATCATGGCCGACTCCGGCGCCCGTGGTTCCGTGGCGCAGATTCGTCAGCTGGCCGGTATGCGCGGCCTGATGGCGCGTCCGGACGGCTCGATCATCGAGACCCCGATCAAGGCCAATTTCCGCGAAGGCCTGAACGTGCTGCAGTACTTCAACTCGACCCACGGTGCTCGTAAGGGCCTGGCGGATACCGCGTTGAAGACCGCGAACTCCGGTTACCTGACACGTCGACTGGTCGACGTGGCGCAGGACGTCGTCATCACGATGGACGACTGCGGCACCGAGGACGGTGTGATCATGCAGCCGATCGTCGAAGGCGGCGATGTGGTGGAGCCGTTGCGCGAGCGCGTGCTCGGTCGTGTGGTGGTCGAGGACGTCTACGCCCCCGGCGACGACGATCAGGCCATCGTCACGCGTGACACCTTGCTCAACGAGGCGCTGGTCGAGAAGCTCGACAAGGCCGGCGTGCAGATCATCAAGGTGCGTTCGCCGATCACCTGCGCAGCCCCTCACGGCGTGTGCAAGCTCTGCTACGGCCGCGATCTGGCCCGTGGTCACCTGGTCAACATGGGCGAGGCTGTGGGTGTGGTCGCCGCGCAGTCGATCGGTGAGCCGGGTACCCAGCTGACCATGCGTACGTTCCACATCGGTGGCGCGGCTTCGCGTGCGGCGGCGGTGGACAACGTGACGGTGAAGACCACCGGCTCGCTGAAGTTCAACAACCTGAAGTCGGTGCAGCACAAGCAGGGTCACCTGGTCGCGGTATCGCGTTCGGGCGAACTCAGCGTGATCGACGCCAGCGGCCGCGAGCGCGAACGCTACAAGGTGCCTTATGGCGCCATCATCGCGGTCAAGGACGGTGCGCCGGTCAAGCCCGGCCAGACCGTGGCGAACTGGTATCCGCATACCCATCCGATCGTCACCGAAGTGGCCGGTGTGGTGCGTTTCATCGACTTCCTCGATGGCGTGACCGTGCAGAGCCAGACCGACGAGTTGACCGGTCTGGAGTCGGCGGTGGTCACCGATCCGAAGCGTCGCGGTGCGCAGGCGAAGGATCTGCGTCCGATCGTGCGCCTGGAAGATGCGAAGGGCCGCGAACTCAAGCTGCCGGGCACCGACATCGCCGCGCAGTACTTCCTGCCGGCCGGTGCGATCGTGTCGATCCAGAACGGTGCCGAAGTGGGCGTGGGCGACGTGGTTGCCCGTATCCCGCAGGAAACCTCGAAGACCCGCGACATCACCGGTGGTCTGCCGCGCGTGGCCGATCTGTTCGAGGCACGCAAGCCGAAGGAGCCGGCTATCCTGGCCGAGCGCTCCGGCATCATCAGCTTCGGCAAGGACACCAAGGGCAAGCAGCGCCTGATCATCAAGGACGTCGACGGCAACGAGCACGAGGAGCTGATTCCGAAATGGCGTCAGGTCATCGTGTTCGAGGGCGAGCATGTGGAGAAGGGCGAAACCGTTGTCGACGGCGAGCCGAGCCCGCATGACATCCTGCGCCTGCTGGGCGTGGAGCCGCTGGCTTCGTACCTGGTCAAGGAAATCCAGGACGTCTATCGCCTGCAGGGCGTGAAGATCAACGACAAGCACATCGAAGCGATCATTCGCCAGATGCTGCGCAAGGTCGAGATCGTCGAGCCGGGCGACAGCCATTACCTGCGCGGCGAGCAGATCGAACGCGTCCGCATCAATGGCGAAAACGACCGTGCGACCGCCAAGGGTGAGCGTCCGGCCGAGTACCAGTCGATCCTGCTGGGCATCACCAAGGCGTCGCTGGCAACCGAGTCATTCATTTCGGCGGCCTCGTTCCAGGAAACCACCCGCGTCCTTACCGAGGCGGCGGTTCGTGGCACGCGCGATACCTTGCGTGGCCTGAAGGAAAATGTTATTGTCGGCCGTCTTATTCCGGCAGGTACAGGTCTGGCGTACCACGCAGCGCGTCGTCGTCAGGGCGGTTTGTCCGCTTCGGATCTGGAGACACTCTCCGGTTCCACGCCTGCAGCCTTGTTCGCCGAGGCTCCGGTTGGTAGTGATAACGGTGTCGAGTAAACCCGGTCAGGGTTTCACTCGCTGACATACGAAATGAGGTGCATGGACGCACCTCGTGTTCGGGTCATGGACGGCAGAGCGCTGGCTTGCCTCTGGCAGGCTGCTCATGTTAAATTCCCGCTTCTTGGCAGACCGAGCTTATTCGGGCTGCCTTTATGTTTTCAGGAACAGCTTCGCATGACGACAGTCAACCAATTGGTGCGCAAATCCCGCAGCCCCAAGACCTACAAGAGTGGGTCGCCGGCACTGCAGAGCAGTCCGCAGCGTCGCGGTGTCTGCACGCGCGTTTACACGACCACCCCGAAAAAGCCGAACTCGGCGTTGCGCAAGGTTGCCAAAGTGCGCCTGACCAACGGTTTCGAGATCATCAGCTACATCGGCGGTGAAGGTCACAACCTGCAGGAGCACTCGGTGGTGCTGATCCGCGGCGGTCGCGTCAAGGATCTGCCCGGTGTGCGTTACCACACGGTGCGCGGCAGCCTCGATTGCGCTGGTGTCACCAAGCGTCGTCAATCGCGCTCGAAGTACGGCGCCAAGCGCCCGAAGAAGTAAAGGACTCGAAACATGTCGCGTAAAGGTTCACATCCCGCCCGTCTGGTTCTGCCGGATCCCAAGCATGGCAGCCAGTTGATTGCCCGTTTCATCAACATGGTGATGAAGAGCGGCAAGAAGTCGGTCGCCGAAAGCATCGTCTATGGCGCACTCAAGCAGATCGGCGAAAAGAACGCCGAGCCGGTAGCCCTGGTCGAAAAAGCGTTGAACAACATCGCTCCGGCCGTGGAAGTCAAATCCCGCCGAGTCGGTGGTGCCACTTATCAGGTGCCAGTCGAAGTGCGTCCGGGTCGCCGTATGGCCCTGGCGATGCGCTGGGTCATCGATGCCGCTCGCAAGCGTGGCGAGACCTCGATGCCGCGCAAGCTGGCTGCCGAGTTGCTGGAGGCTTCGGAAAGCCGCGGTGGCGCTGCCAAGAAGCGTGAAGAGACGCATCGCATGGCAGAAGCCAATAAGGCTTTCTCGCACTATCGCTGGTAAGCGTTTTTGTTTTTGCCGTCCTCCATGACGGCAAAGGACAAACCCGCCACCCAATGGCGGAATCTTCATGAAATACGCGGCTCGGACGGCTGTTTTAAAGCAGGGCAGGTAGCCCGAAACAGGTAAATATCAATGGCACGCACCACTCCCATCGACCGCTACCGCAATTTCGGCATCATGGCCCACATCGATGCCGGCAAGACCACGACCACGGAGCGCATCCTGTTCTACACCGGCGTCAGTCACAAGATTGGCGAAGTGCATGACGGTGCGGCGACGATGGACTGGATGGAGCAGGAACAGGAGCGTGGCATCACCATCACGTCGGCGGCAACGACGGCGTTCTGGAAGGGCATGGATGGCTCGCTGGAGCAGCATCGCTTCAACATCATCGATACCCCGGGACACGTTGACTTCACCATCGAGGTCGAGCGTTCGCTGCGTGTGCTGGATGGCGCGGTATTCGTGCTGTGCGCGGTCGGTGGTGTGCAGCCACAGTCCGAGACCGTGTGGCGCCAGGCCAATAAGTACAAGGTGCCGCGCCTTGCGTTCGTCAACAAGATGGACCGCACCGGCGCCAATTTTGACAAGGTAGTAGCCCAGCTGAAGGCGCGTCTCGGTGCGCATCCGGTGCCGATGCAGGTGCCGATCGGCGCCGAAGACGGTTTCGAGGGCGTGGTCGACCTGCTCAAGATGAAGGCGATCGTCTGGGATATGGAATCCCAGGGCATGAAGTTCGAATACCGGGACATTCCGGCGAGCCTGGCCGACCAGGCCGCTGAAGCGCATGCCTTCATGGTGGAGTCCGCCGCCGAGGCTACCGAAGACTTGATGAACAAGTACCTCGAAGAGGGTGACCTCAGCGAGGGCGAGATCATTGCCGGCCTTCGTCAGCGCACGCTCGCCAACGAAATCATTCCGGTCTACTGCGGTACGGCGTTCAAGAACAAGGGCGTCCAGGCGATGCTTGACGCGGTGGTGCAGCTGCTGCCGTCGCCGTCCGATCGTCCGCCGGTTGCGGGTATCGATGAGGACGACAACGAAGCCACGCGCAAGGCTGAGGATACGGCGCCGTTCTCCGCGCTCGCGTTCAAGATCATGACCGATCCGTTCGTCGGTTCGCTGACGTTTTTCCGGGTCTACTCGGGTACGCTGAAGTCCGGCGACGCCGTGTACAACCCGGTCAAGAGCAAGAAAGAGCGCATCGGCCGCATCCTGCAGATGCACGCGAACGAGCGTCAGGAACTGAAGGAAGTCTGCGCAGGCGATATCGCTGCCGCGGTCGGCCTGAAGGACGTGACGACCGGTGACACGCTGTGCGCACAGGATCACATCATCACCCTGGAGCGCATGACGTTCCCGGAGCCGGTGATCTCGATGGCGGTCGAGCCGAAGACCAAGTCCGACCAGGAAAAGATGGGTGTCGCTCTGGGGCGTCTCGCTTCGGAAGATCCGTCGTTCCGCGTTCGCACGGACGAAGAGTCAGGTCAGACGATCATCTCGGGCATGGGCGAGCTTCACCTGGACATCTTGGTGGACCGCATGCGCCGCGAGTTCAACGTCGAGGCCAATGTCGGCAAGCCGCAGGTGGCTTACCGCGAGACGATTCGCTCGTCGGACGTGAAGTCGGACTACAAGCACGCCAAACAGTCGGGTGGCAAGGGTCAGTACGGTCACGTCGTGATCGAGCTGTCGCCGATGACTGAAGAAGAGCGCAAGAGCCCCGACGTCAAGAATGACTTCTTGTTCGTCAATGACATCACGGGCGGCGTGATTCCGAAGGAATTCATCCCGTCGGTCGAAAAAGGTCTGCGCGAGACCATCACCAGCGGTCCGCTGGCCGGCTTCCCGGTCGTTGGCGTGAAGGTGAAGCTCGTGTTCGGCTCGTACCACGATGTCGACTCGTCCGAAATGGCGTTCAAGCTCGCTGCGTCGATGGCGTTCAAGCAAGGCTTCGCGAAGGCATCCCCGGTGCTGCTTGAGCCGATCATGAAGATCGAAGTGGTGACGCCGGAAGAGTACGTCGGCGACGTCATGGGTGACATGAGCCGCCGCCGTGGTCTGCTCCAGGGCCAGGACGACACGCCGTCGGGCAAGACCATCGATGCGATGGTTCCACTGGGTGAAATGTTTGGTTATGCGACGACCATTCGTTCGCTGACCCAGGGGCGCGCCACCTTCACGATGGAATTCGACCACTACGCCGAAGCGCCGAACAACATCGCCGAGCAGGTCATGAAGAAGGCCTGATAAGGCCGACTTTCCCAACACATACCGTTCTTTTCTAGAGGTTCAGAGTCATGGCAAAGGGTAAATTCGAACGCACCAAGCCGCACGTCAACGTGGGCACGATTGGTCACGTGGATCACGGCAAGA
>DASZCB010000462.1:0-6253 GCA_035943575.1 Rhodanobacter sp.
GTGCGGTTCTTCGCTGGCGATGATGGATGCGGGCGTGCCGCTCAAGGCGCCGGTCGCGGGCATCGCGATGGGCCTGGTCAAGGAAGGCGGCGACTTCGTCGTGCTGTCCGACATCCTGGGCGACGAGGATCACCTCGGCGACATGGATTTCAAGGTGGCCGGAAGCGCCGAAGGCATCTCCGCGCTGCAGATGGACATCAAGATCGATGGCATCACCGAAGAGATCATGAAGGTGGCGCTGGAGCAGGCCAAGCGTGGTCGCCTGCACATCCTCGGCGAAATGGCCAAGGCGCTCACTACGGCCCGCTCGGAAATGAGCGAGTACGCCCCGCGTCTGATCACCATCAAGATCCACCCGGACAAGATCCGCGAAGTGATCGGCAAGGGCGGCGCGACCATCCGTTCGATCACCGAAGAGACCGGTACCACGATCGACATCAGCGACGACGGCACCATCATCGTCGGTTCGGTCAACCGCGAAGCCGGCGAAGCCGCCCGCAAGCGCATCGAGCAGATCGTCTCCGACGTCGAGCCGGGCCGCATCTACGAGGGCAAGGTCGCCAAGCTGATGGACTTCGGTGCATTCGTCACGATCATGCCGGGCAAGGATGGTCTGGTGCACGTGTCGCAGATCTCCGACGAGCGCGTCGAGAAGGTTTCCGACAAGCTCAAGGAAGGCGACATCGTCAAGGTCAAAGTGCTCGAAGTGGACAAGCAGGGTCGCATCCGCCTGTCGATGAAGGCAGTGACCGAAGACGAGCGTGCCAGCGACGCCACCGCCTGAGTTTCAGTGTAAGGCGATTCCACAAGGCCCGGCTCATGCCGGGCCTTGTGCGTTATGGCGTCAATGGGTTTTGTGCAACACGCTTTTGCTAGGATGCAGTGAACCCTTGGCACGAGGATGCACCGATGGCCGATCCGGCAAACGATTTCATCAGGGATTATCAGACGCTGGCGCAACAGTCGTGGGATGCCTGGACGCGCCAGTTGCAACAGCAGCAGCCACCGGCCGCCAATCCGTTTTTCACGCCGCCGGCCGCGCCGGTCTCCGGCAACGACACGCTGGAACGCACCTTGTCCGGTTTGAAAGGCTATTTCGACTGGATGCAGAACGCCGCTGCCGGTGGTGCCGCGACCCAGCCGAATGATTGGCGCCAGCAGCTGCAGCAAATGTTCGGCGGCAGCCAGCCGTTTGCGCAGGCGTTCGGCGGCATCGACAGCGCCGGCGCGGAAGGTTTTGCGCGGCAATGGCAATCCTGGTTCCAGGCGGCACAGCACAGCGGCTTCGGCGATCTGCCGGGTGCGCAGGGGCCGACTCCGGCGTTCGGACTGAACCGCGAGCAGCAGATGCAGCAGCAGGCCATGAGTGCGGCTGTGCTGGAATCACTGCAAGCCTCCGCGCGTTATCAGGCGTTGATCCAGCGCGCCAATCAGCAGGGCATGCAACGCCTGCAGGACAAGCTGGCCCAACATGCCGAACCTGGTCGCCAGATCGATTCGCTGAAGGCGTTGTACGACCTATGGGTGGATGCGGCCGAAGAGGCCTATGCCGAGATCGCGCTGTCGGACGAGTTCCGTGAAGCCTACGCTGAGATGATCAACACGCAGATGCGTGTGCGCCAGATGCAGCAGCAGCAAACCGAACAGCTGTGCCAGCAACTCGGCGTGCCGACGCGCAGCGAAGTGTCCAGTCTGGGTGAGCGGTTGCAGGCCTTGCGCCGCGAGTTTCGCGCCAGTCAGACACCGTCGCCCGAAGCTCATGCCGATGAGATCGCGGCACTGCAACGCGAAGTGGCTGCGCTGAAACGTCAGCTGGTCAGCGGCACGACATCGAAGCTGGCGCCGAAGAAGGCTGTCCGTGCGAAGCCGGCGGCTTTGGCGGTAAAGAAGTCCATTTCAAAGGCTCCGGCAAAGGCGGCGCGCAAGACTCCTGCCAGCAAGGCGAGAGTCACCGCTGCTTCCAACTCCCGCACCAGTCCGCGCAAGCGTAAGTAAGGAGACGCAAGCCATGTACACGCCATTGCGCATCGACCCGACCAAGGCCCTGGGTGACATCGCCACATTTCAGCGCAAGCTCGCCGCCGGCATGGGCCATCTGCGCGGCATGCGCGAGCCCGAATACGCGAATACTCCGCGCGAGCTGGTCTACAGCGAAGACAAGCTGAAGGTGTGGCATTTCACCGGTCACGGCAAGGCGACTGCGAAGACGCCGCTGCTGATCGTCTACGCGTTGGTCAACACGGTGTGGATGACCGACTTGCAGGCTGACCGCTCGATGGTGCGCAACCTGTTGGAGCAGGGCGAGGATGTCTACCTGATCGACTGGGGTTATCCCGACGGCGCCGATCGCTGGCTGACCTTGGACGATTACATCAACGGTTATCTCGATCGTTGCGTCGATGCGGTACGCAAGCGGCACGAGCTGGATGCGATCAACTTGCTCGGTATCTGCCAGGGCGGCGCCTTCTCGCTGTGCTACACGGCGCTGCACGCGGACAAGGTGAAGAACTTGATCACCATGGTCACGCCGGTGGATTTCCACACGCCGGACAACATGCTGTCGCACTGGTGCCGCGGCATGGACGTGGACCTGTTCGTCAACACCATGGGCAATATCCCCGCCGGGCTGATGAATTACGTCTACCTCACGTTGAAGCCGGTGCGGCTGAATCAGCAGAAATACATCGGCATGGTCGACATCCTCGACAACCCGATCGAGCTGGAAAATTTCCTGCGCATGGAGCGTTGGATCTTCGACTCACCGGATCAGGCCGGCGAGGCGTTCCGCCAGTTCATCAAGGATTTCTACCAAGGCAACAAGCTGGTCAAGGGCACGCTCGAGATCGGCGGCAAGCCGGTCGATCTGGGCATGATCACCCAGCCGGTCTTGAACATCTTTGCCGAGCAGGATCATCTGGTGCCGCCGGACGCGTCGCGTGCGCTTGGCAAGCATGTCGGCACCGCCGACTACACCCAGCTGGCGTTCAAGGGCGGCCATATCGGCATCTACGTGTCCGGCCGTGCGCAACGCGAGGTGCCGCCCGCTATCCATCAATGGCTGAGTGCGCGAGACTGACGTCTTTCCCACAGAGGTCGTCGACATGGAGAAGCGTTTATACCGTTCACGCAACGACAGAAAACTCGCCGGTGTCTGCGGCGGGATTGCCGAATATTACGGCTGGGACCCGACCATGGTACGGGTTGCATGGATCGTGCTGACCCTGCTGGGCGGATCAGGCATCCTCATCTATCTGATCATGTGGCTGGTCATGCCCGAGTCGCCGTGAGTTCTTCATGGTGGCTCTAGCCTGGATCAGGTGACATCTGTTTGACCGAATAACAAAGACAAAGCCATGAATTACGATCGTTACGACAACATCCGTGCCGTGCAATGGCAGGGTGACCACTTGCGACTGCTCGATCAGCGCCTGTTGCCGCACGAGGAAAGCTGGATCGACTGTGCTGACGCCAACCACATCACGCAGGCGATCAGGGATCTGGCCGTACGCGGCGCACCGGCGATTGGCATTGCCGCCGCGTGGGGCGTTGCGCTGGCAGCGAAACAGGGCGAGCCGCTCGCCGAGGTGCTGGCCACGTTGCGTGCAGCACGACCCACTGCGGTCAACCTGATGTGGGCGCTGGACCGGATGAAAAAGCGCATCGCGGCGGGTGCCGATGCGGACGCGCTGGTGCGCGAAGCACAGGCGATCCAGGACGAGGATCTGGCCGCGAACCGGTATATGGGCGAGCTGGGCGCGTCGCTGATCACACCCGGTTCGGGCGTGTTAACTCACTGCAATACCGGTTCGCTGGCCACCGCTGGTTACGGCACTGCGCTGGGCGTGATCCGTGCCGGCGTGGCCGCAGGCCGGATCGCGCGGGTCTACGCCGGCGAAACCCGGCCGTGGCAGCAAGGCGCCCGACTGACCATGTGGGAGCTGGTGCGCGATGGCATTCCGGCGCAGCTGATTGCCGACTCGGCCGCCGCGCACCTGATGAAATCCGGTGCCGTGCAATGGGTGATCGTGGGCGCCGACCGCATTGCCGCGAACGGCGATACCGCGAACAAGATCGGCACCTACCAGCTGGCGATCGCTGCGAAATACCACGGCGTCAAATTCATGGTGGTGGCGCCGTCCTCGACGGTCGACATGGCTACCGGCACCGGTGAAGAAATCGAGATCGAGCTGCGCGATCCGACCGAACTGCTGAGCACCGCCGGGAAACGCACCGTGATCGAAGGTGCGCAGGCGTGGAATCCGGTCTTCGACGTGGCGCCGGCAGAATTGATCGATGCGATCGTCACCGAGCGCGGCGTGATCGAACGACCGAACAGCATCGCGATGCAGGCGATGTTCGGGTGGTGAAAGCTGTCCGGTGAGTCGCGCTGTTCGCCGTCTGCAGCGTGGACGGGCTGCTGATCTACGTGCTGTCGTTGATGAACTTTTTGTACCTAATTGATGGTCAGTGCTGGCTGCGATGGCCGGCTCGGCGGCCGCCATACTGGTCAAATTTTCGGCAGCTCGCGGGATGCTTTTCAGACATCCTGAAACGGCGTCATAAGTTATTGATTCATAACAACTAAATCCTGTTGTTTTGATGACGTTCGTGCTACACTCCGCAGGTTGATTTCGGGTCGCTCGCGCATGCGCTGGAGGCGCGGTGCCAGCGTCCTTTTTTCGTTATCTAAGGAAGCCGATTCATGGCAGAACTCGCCAAAGAAATCATTCGCGTCAACATCGAAGACGAGATGCGACAGAGCTACCTCGATTACGCCATGAGCGTGATCGTGGGCCGCGCCCTCCCGGATGTCCGCGATGGTCTGAAACCGGTGCATCGTCGCGTACTGTTCGCGATGAACGAACTGGGCAACGTCTGGAACAAACCGTACAAGAAGTCGGCCCGCGTGGTCGGTGACGTGATCGGTAAATACCATCCGCATGGCGATCAGTCGGTCTACGACGCGATCGTGCGTATGGCGCAGCCGTTCTCGCTGCGCTATCTGCTGGTCGATGGCCAAGGCAACTTCGGCTCGGTCGACGGCGATAACGCCGCCGCGATGCGATACACCGAAGTGCGCATGTCGCGCCTCACGCATGAGTTGCTGGCCGACATCGACAAGGACACGGTCGACTTCGGTCCGAACTACGACGAAAGCGAACATGAGCCACTGGTGCTGCCTGCGCGCGTACCGAACCTGCTGATCAACGGTTCGGCCGGTATCGCGGTCGGCATGGCCACCAACATCCCGCCGCACAACCTCAACGAGGTGATCGCGGCGACGATGGCGCTGATCGACGATCCGTCGCTCGGCATCGACGATCTGATGCATTACATCCCGGGGCCGGACTTCCCGACCTACGGCATCATCAACGGTTCGTCCGGCATCATCGAGGCGTACCGCACTGGTCGCGGCCGCATCCTGGTGCGTTCCCGTGCCGAAGTGGAAACCGAGGCGAACGGCCGCGAGACGATCATCGTCCACGAACTGCCGTACCAAGTGAACAAGGCGCGGTTGATCGAGAAGATCGCCGAGCTGGTGAAGGAAAAGAAACTCGAAGGCATCAGCGAACTGCGCGACGAGTCCGACAAGGACGGCATGCGCATCGTCATCGAGATCCGTCGCGATGCGATGGGCGACGTGGTGCTGAACAACCTGTTCCAGCAGACCCAGATGCAGGTCACGTTCGGCATCAACATGGTGGCGCTGCTCGATGGCCAGCCGAAGCTGCTGAACCTCAAGGACATCCTCGAGGCGTTCATCCGTCACCGTCGCGAGGTGGTCACCCGCCGCACGATTTTCGAGCTGCGCAAGGCACGTGCGCGCGCACATATCCTCGAAGGCCTGACCGTCGCGCTGGCCAACATCGACGAGATGATCGAGCTGATCAAGACCTCGTCGTCGCCGGCCGAGGCGCGCGAGCGCATCGTCGCCAGGCGCTGGGAAGCCGGCATGGTGCGCGCGTTGCTTTCCGCCACCGGCGCACATGCGTCGCGACCGGAAGAGATGGATCCGCGCGATGGCCTCAAGGAAGACGGCTACCAGTTGTCCGAGGCGCAGGCGCTGGAAATCCTGGCGATGCGGCTGCATCGCCTCACCGGCCTGGAGCAGGAAAAGCTTTCCGACGAATACAAGCAGATCCTGGAAACTATCCGCGGCCTGATCGAGATCCTGGAAAACCCGGAGCGCCTGCTCGAAGTGATCCGTGGCGAGCTCGATGCGGTCAAGGCCGAGTTCGGCGATGCCCGTCGC